>JBPYFG010000287.1:0-18622 GCA_051986365.1 Xanthobacteraceae bacterium | reverse complement strand
CTGGTTTGCGGAATCCTTGACAGCGCCGAGAAACGCCGCCTCGTCCTCCAGCGGACGTGGCCGGCGTCGCTGGCGCAGTCGGCGCGAAGCGCACCGACCATGGCGGGCCTGTTGCCGGATCATCGCGGGTCGTCCATTTCCAGGTCAGATTTTCCTCGCTGACGTCGGTCGCCCGCTTCATCGCCGTATCATCGATTGCCTCGAAGGTCCGGCGGCCGCGGCCGATGACACGAACGGTCGCGTCGATGCGAAGATATTTGCCTTTGAAGTCGCAGGTGTAGGGCGCGACGCGCGTGCCGCCAAGATTCTTCCACGGGCCGGGAAAGCGCATGCCGAAGCAGAGAATGTCTTCCGGTTTCTTGTTCTTCTCCGCGAGCGCCGCGGTGACTTCTTGCTTTAGTTGCGCTGACTCGGCGAGGATCGGCGAAAGATCGTCGAGATAGAGGCTGCCCCATTGGCCGACTTTTGTGGAGTCGAACGCCGGCGCTGCGGAGCAGCCAAGCAGCAGCGCGAGCGCCACCAGCCGGATTGCCATTTTCAGATCCTCCACCGGTGCCGCGGCTGTTAGAATACACGTTTCTGAGGTGCCTGGCTGGTGTGTTGGCGTATTGTTAAGCTGCGCGCGCGGGGAGGGCTATCCGATGCGACCAGCGGCTCTGGTTTTGGCTATTGCTTTGTTCTTGCCGGCTTCCGCTTTTTCACAGGATGACGGGACGACCACGAGTTTCAAGAACGGCACCCAGCTTTATCAGGCCTGCACTGCGGCTTCAGACGTGCAGATCAGCTTTTGCATCGGTTATGTGATGGGCGTTTCCGATTCACTGCAGAGCCTGCATCTGACATGCTAGCCTAAGGAAGCCACGGGGAAGCAGGCCGTCGACTTGGTGGTGAGCTACCTCCGTGATCACTCCGATGCCCGGCAATATGTCGCCGCGCAAGAAGTGACGCTTGCCCTTGTGAAGGCTTTTCCCTGTAAGAAATAAGCGCCCTATACCAGACAGGGAGATGCACCGCCCGGCTCGGCGCCCAAAGGAGAGATCAAGTGTGAGTAACACCGGTTTCGGCGGACTGAATCGGCAGCAGGACTTGGAACAGGGCGCCGTTTTTGCCGTCCGATGACGCTGTAATTTGACCCTTGTGTCTTTCGATAATCATACGGCAGATCGCCAGTCCCAATCCCATTCCCTGGGATTTTGTCGTAATGAACGCACCAAAAATTCCTTCTAATTTATTTGCATCAATCCCGGGTCCAGAGTCCTCTACTGTCAGCTTAATTGTATCGTCATCGCGAAGTTCCGTTGTTACACGTAGTACCCGGCTGCGATCCGTCGTAGCAACCATTGCATCGACCGCGTTGTGGATCAGATTAGAGATTACCTCTTGCAATTGACCCTTATGGCCTTCTACCGGCGGCAGACTTGAGTTTAATTCGGTACGAGTCTCAATTTGGTGGTCCAAAAATTCTTCGTGTAAGGACTGCAACGTCGCGATAATTATCTCGTTGATATCGACCTGTTTTACTCCATCATCGGCTTTGCGAAACAACGCACGAATGCCGTCAAACACTTCGCTGGTACGAAAACCGTCTTTCACCATATTATTCAAATTGGCCCGTACTTCATCGTGATCAGGCGGCGACCTCTCAAGAAAGCGCAGTGCCGCTTTGCCGTTGATCACGATCGCTGCCAGGGGCTGCTTCACCTCATGTGCAATCGCGGCCGTGATTGCCTCGATGTTCATCAGCTTATTATCGCGTTCGCGCTCCAGCATCGTGTATGATTGAGTAAGCTTTCTCGCGTTCTCACGCCGTTCGGCAAATAGTGCCGCGAGGACGTATGCACTGAATGCTACAACCAGAATTCCGGCTTGGGCTCCAAGCACACGGTCGGTGATTGGAAGACTCGGATCACCGAAATGGCCTTTGCCCAAGATGGTCGTCCAGACGATTGTCATGGAAACCAAAAACGCGCCCGCTGCCGAAAAGGAGGGTTCACAACGGGCGGCAAGCCACAAGAAAATTGGAAACAGCCAGGTGATAGGGAACATCGTCTCCCACAGCTCGCGCGGCAACGAAATGATAAATGCAGTTGTCAACGCCAGCGCCCCAAGCGCCAGCATCCCCTCGATGACTTCACTCGGTGGCGGCGGGCGCCGCACAATGGAAGGGAGTCCAATCACCAGTGGCGCAACAGCGATGATGCCGACTGCATCGGATGCAAACCAATGCTGCCAAGTGTTGAGCATGGATGCCGATGGTCCCTGCAACAACCGGTAAACGACTGCTCCTCCAATCCCCGATAGAGCAGTACCGGCGACCGCCGCCGCGACTAGACTAATGACGTGGCGGATCCGGCCGAGACCAAAGCCGGCGCCGAAGTAGTGATGGATCAGTCCGGCTATCACCAGGGCCTCCGCTCCGTTGCATAGGCCTAAGGCGACGCCCGCCCAGAGAGGATCGCGAATGATCAGATGAGTAGCAATAGTCGCAGCTACCACTCCGCCCAATGCCGGCCATCCGGCGGGCAATCCAAAAGCAATCAAGATACCTGAGGAAATGCCGGCCGCGGGCCAGAACACGGCCACGCCTTCGGGTTCTACAAGCAGACGAACGCTAAAATCCGCCGCTACGAAATAGGCCAAGCCGACCGTTGCGGCGAGCGCAATACCGCTAACCCATTGCCAAGTTATGTCATCGGCGGGCAACCGCTGGCGCTGGCCACCTGTCAATGAATCCCCGGCCATCCCTAACATCTCGTATTAGGATGTGGTGCTCTCTTATTAGATACCTGTAACAAACATACCGCAACCGGATTGGGCGGCGGAAACTGATCGAAGGTTCGGAAACGTGGCCCATCCGTTTGACCAAGTCGGTCAGACTTAAATCGGACGACCGCGAGACTGTGCCCTCAAGGATTGTCAGCGTGTCCGAGTCGCGAGTGCTTTGTCCAAGCAGCTTATCAAATGTTGATCGCCAAAGGGCTTGCCCAAAAATCCTACCGCTCCGGCTCGGAGCGCGTGGCCTCGCGCCTCCGTTTCCGGGAAAGCAGTGACAAAGATAACGGGAACGCGATGCCCTTGAGCGATAAGATGACTTTGCAACTCTATGCCCGACATGCCCGGCATCTGCACATCCGTGATCAGGCAATCGGTATTTTCAACAGCGTTTGAGTTAAGAAACGCATCGGCAGACGGAAATGCTGCGGCCGAATAGCCGAGAGAGCGGATGAAGCTTATCGTGGCTTGGCGGAATGACTCGTCATCATCGACAATTGCAATAATCGGAGTATGCGGCACCCGGGGTTCCTCTGCGATAAAGCAATGAAGCACAATTGTCACATTTGTGCGTTGACGACACCAAAAGATATTACACCAAGGTATAAGTTTACGATTTTGTGCGTCGAATGCCCAACAGATCAGCCATTCTCACCAGATCAGCGAAAGATTTTGCAGCCATTTTCCGCATGACATTACCGCGGTGCACTTTGACGGTGATTTCGGTCACTCCAATCTCGGCGGCAACCTGCTTGTTCAACAAACCTCCCGTTACCCAGGCCATGACCTCCTGTTCGCGCGGCGTCAAAGTCGAAAAATTTCTCATTAAGTCGGAAACGGCCCTGTCCTTTTCTTCTTTCACGCGAGCGCGTTCGAGCCCGACTTGGATGGCGTCCAACAGATCCTGATCGCGAAACGGTTTGGTCAAAAACTCGACGGCTCCAGCCTTCATTGCTTTCACCGTCATAGGTACATCGCCGTGGCCGGTAATGAAAATAATTGGGATTTCAGCATTGGCCTTGGCAAGCTCGGACTGAAACTCCAGCCCACTCACGCCGGGCAGACGAACGTCGAGGATCAAACAAGACGTGGCGCTCGAGCGCTTGCGAGCCAGGAATTCCGATACGGATGCGAAGGCCTCGGCCCTTAACCCAACCGACCGAATGAGACTGCTGATCGCGTCACGCACCGACGCATCATCGTCGATTATGAAGACTAGCGGCGTCGCGGATGTTTCCGGCTTCTTCTGCATTGCCGATCACCTGGCAAGACTGTGGTCACCGGCATCTTAAACTAAGGTATAGGATTTAAAAACGTTTTCGATATCGATTGTAAACTTGGTACAATAGAGCAGCCGTTTGTGGCCGCTGTAGTCTCCGCAGCAGCAAAAACAAATATGCTGACGGGGATGAACAATGATCACGAATATTCCAAACAATTCCATTGCGTTTTGGCAGGCGCACGTCGCCGCGTCAGAAAAGGTCTTTCACTTCCTGCAAAACACTGCAATGGCGCTGGTGATCGGCACGGCTGTGTGCTGGTCAACTACCGCACAATCACAGACCTTGGCTATGACCAGCGAGAGCAACGCTGTCGCCTCGATTTTTCGGGAGGTGATGCCGAATCGTGGCGCACACAGCGATGCCGATATTGATGGGCAAACAACGGCACGCCTGCGCCGACAAACTGTGCAGTATGTGACGGCCGAGGCGCCCGGCACGATCGTCATCGACACGCCGAACGCCTATCTGTACTTCGTGCTCGGCGGCAGCAAGGCGATCCGCTATGGCATCGGCGTTGGCCGCGAAGGCTTCACCTGGTCAGGCGTGAAGACGATTGAGCGCAAGTCCGAATGGCCGGACTGGACGCCGCCTGCAGAGATGTTGCAGCGGCAGCCCTACTTGCCGCGCTTTATGGCCGGCGGTCCGGGCAATCCTCTCGGCGCACGCGCAATGTATCTCAGCGGCACGGTCTATCGCATTCATGGAACCAACGCACCGGACACGATCGGCAAGCGGGTTTCGAGCGGCTGTATCAGGATGCTCAATGACGACGTGATTGATCTCTACGGACGCGCGCCGGTCGGCACCAAGGTTGTCGTCCTGCCAATGGAGCGGCGCCATTTCGCTCAGTCCGCCTTCGCGCATTAGGAGAACACGAAACCGCTGCCGCGTCGGGGATGACGCGATACGCAAGGGGGGTCGATATGATCAAACTTTTATCGGCGATTGCCACGGCTGCAGCGTGTGCCGGTATCGTTGTCCTCGCGCCGGAGCACGGTCCCAACAGCGCAATGGCCGCGACGCAATCAGGCGAATTCGCCACAGTAACGCAAAAATTTGCCGTTGCGAAAGCGAAACAGCGGCCCGACGGTGGCTGTTTGCAACATTGGCCATATTACGAACAAAACTGTCTTCGCGACCCGCGTTTACCGAATAGGGTTGAGCGAGTGGTTCGCATCATAGCCGTCGATCGCACCGGCGAGCATTGAATAGTCTAAAACTCATAGGCCGAGGGTAGCCATGTCTCAGCGCTTCAGAAATGGTTCAAGGCAGTTTGCTGGCGCAGTGATCCTAGCCACGGTGTTGGGCGGAGCAGCCTGCATCGCAACATCCGGCCTGGCCAATGGGACGAAATTTGCAACCATATCGGTCGATCGGACGCACAAAGGCGATCGGCTTACCCCGGCGTCCAACTTGTCGCGGCCAGCCGATAATTCCAAAACCACAAAGATGCCAACAATTGTGCCGGCGGGCTGTGATCCGGCATTCAGCCCGGTCGCCGAGCCTGAACGTTCGCGAATATTCGGTCGAGGCATCACATGATGCAAATTTGACCCTGCTCTGGGTGCTACTAATTGCGCAGTGTCGCTTCAGATAACTTTCTTGCGGTATCAGTGATCATGTCTATTCGTCGTTGTAGTTTGGTTTGCAGATCGGAGATGTTCACCTTGTCGGTAACGCGATAAGCATTGCCGACGCGTTCGACATAACCGCCCTTGACCAAGTCTTGCAGGCGTTTGAGCACCGCCCCGCGCGGCAGTTTGAGCGCCTGCGCAATTTGGCTGGCGCGGGCGGGCGAACACATCACGGTGCGCAGAAATACATAAATGCCGATAGTTCGAAGCGTCAAACTGTCGCTCTGTGCCGCAAGCTCGGTGCCGTAGTCGTCCGTTATCGTGCGAAGGAGACCCAGATAGAGGCGACAAATCAGCATGCGCTCGCGCGCTAATTCGATACGAGAGGGCGGCCGGCCTTCCGCGATCAAGACAAAATCCGCGGCGTGATCCGCCCAAACGTCCGCGTCCTTGCGCGCTTTGGCTTGCGGCCACGATTCCTGAACGTCGTTTGGAACCGACATGGATGATTGCTCCAGGTGCAGCCCCGAGCGGCATTCTACGTCCGGTGATGCGCGACCGCCAGATATTGAGGCTGGTTTTGCAGGACTTCGAATTTGATTTGGATCAAAAAAGGAACTTAATCGTCGCACAATTCAGGCGTTATGCCTGCTTTCCGAAATGATCTTGGGTTAAATCGATCCATTGCGAGCGAAGCGAAGCAATCCAGACGCCGAGTATAAGAGCTGGATTGCTTCGTCGCTGTCGCTCCTCGCAACGACGACCCGACGACAAAGTCGTCCCACCCTAGCTAAAATATTTTTCGACGATCCGGCGATAAATCGCCGTCAGCGTCACCAGATCCTGCACCGGCACGTTTTCATCGGTCTGATGCATGGTCTGTCCGACCAATCCGAATTCCAGCACCGGGCAATAGTTCTTGATAAAACGCGCGTCCGACGTGCCGCCGCTCGTCGAAAGTTTCGGCTGGCGGCCGGTGATGTCGGCGATCGCGGCGATAGCAAGCTCGGTAAACGTACCCGGCTTGGTGACGAACACGTCGGCATTCGACGGCTGCCAGTCAAATGAATAGTGCACGCGGCCGCCAGCCGCGGCCTTGGCGCGGCGCTCGATCAGCGTCTTGAGCGCGGTCTGGCTGTGGCGATCGTTGTAGCGGATGTTAAAGCGCGCGTGTGCCTCACCGGGAATGAGATTGACCGTCGCGTTGCCGACATCGACCGACGTGAATTCCAGATGTGACGGCGAGAAGTGCTCGCTGCCTTCGTCGAGCGGGGCCTGTAGCGCGGTCATCAGGCTCATAAGGCCGCGGATCGGATTGTCGGCGCGTTCGGGATAGGCGACGTGGCCCTGCCGGCCGGTGACAATCAGCGTGCCATTGAGCGAGCCGCGCCGTCCGGCCTTGATCGTGTCGCCGAGGACGTCGACATTGCTCGGCTCGCCGAGAATGCAATGGTCGAAGCTTTCGCCGCGCTCAGCCGCCCATTTGAGGAGCTTGACGGTGCCGTTGACCGCGACGCTTTCCTCGTCGCCGGTGATCAACAGCGAGATCGAGCCTTTCGGCTTGCCGCCGTTCGCTGCCAAGTAATCGAGCGCCGCAGCGACGAAACAAGCGATCCCGCCTTTCATGTCGACAGCGCCGCGGCCATACAAGCGGTCGCCGGCAATCTCACCGGCAAACGGCGGGTGCGACCACGCGCCCTCGTTTCCCGGCGGAACGACGTCGGTATGCCCAGCGAACAGCAGGTTGGGTCGAGACGTACCGATGCGCGCATAGAGATTGTCGACCGGTGCAATGCCCGGTTCGGCAAAAACCGCGCGATGCACCTCAAAGCCGGCGCGCGCCAAAAGCCCTTGCAGACAGGCGAGCGCGCCGCCTTCGTCCGGGGTGACCGAGCGGCAGCGGATCAGTTCGCGAGCGATGGCAACAGGGTCGGCTGGCATATCTAATCACTGACATGGAAGGGTCAAAACTCATTATTTGCGCGGCCAGTGTCCTTTCAGGTTTGCGGCGAAAATCGCCGCCGAGTTCGTCGACGGGCTCGACCGTATTGCCTATACGCTCTTCGCCCTTCTCCTGCCCAGCAAGCGATTTTGGCGGCAACGCGGCTCGTGGAAATGATGAGTTTTGACCCTTATCAATGCGAAGCAACGGGATCCGGTCCGTACTGGTTGGGACCGATCGTGCCTCTGCGAAAACCGAGCTCGATCAAAAGCGCCACAAGCAGCACCGTGAAGGGAACCGCAATAACCAGCGATACCACGCTGGGCTGGTCGATGCTGCCGGCCAATTCCAAGACCGTCAGCAAGTCGAGCACTGCCTCACCGCCGAAGAAAACGACCAGAATCCAGATCGGCAGATTGCGATCATGCGCGCGTTTTACCGCGACTGCGAACTCGGGATAGATGAAGGCGAGGTCGGCAATAGCGCTGAGCCGATCGCCCTGGAGCGCTTCAGCGACGAAATAGACAACGAGTTCGGCGACGATAAGAACCGCGATCCCGATCCAAAACGTCTTGCGGCTGATGCGGCCTTCAAAACTGCTGAGAAGATAGATCCAATCCATCGCGCCCGACCGTCGGCTTCCGCTCAATCGCGAAGCAGTTCGTTGATGCTGGTCTTGGCACGCGTTTTTTCATCAACGCGTTTGACAATAACCGCGCAATAAAGATTGGGCGCTGCCTCACCGGAGTTGCTTCGCTTGCCCGCCATCGTGCCCGGCACCACGACCGAATAGGCCGGGACCTCGCCCACAATTGTCGCGCCGGACTCACGATCGATGATTTTCGTGGATGCGCCAAGAAAGACGCCCATCGAAAGCACCGAGCCTTCGCGCACGATCACGCCTTCGGCCACCTCCGAGCGTGCGCCAATAAAGCAATTATTCTCGATGATGACGGGTCCCGCTTGCAGCGGCTCGAGCACGCCACCGATGCCGGCGCCGCCGGAAATATGACAATTCCTGCCAATCTGGGCGCACGAACCCACGGTCGCCCAGGTGTCGATCATGCTGCCGGAATCCACAAAAGCGCCGAGATTGACAAAGCACGGCATCAGCACCACGCCCGGCGCGATATAGGCGGAATGTCGCACGACCGAGCCCGGAACGGCGCGAAAACCCGCCGCGCGAAATCGCTTTTCGTCCCAACGATTGAATTTCGAGGGGACCTTGTCCCACCATACCGCGTGGCCCGGTCCGCCCGGAATTTCGTTCATATCGTTAAGACGAAACGACAACAGCACTGCTTTTTTGAGCCATTGGTTGACGCGCCAGGTGCCGTCGCTTGCGCGCTCCGCTACCCGGGCAGCGCCGCGGTCCAATAGGTCAAGCGCCTGCTCGACCGCTTCGCGGACAGCACCTTTGGTGGCCGGCCCCACGTCTTCGCGGCTATCAAAGGCAGAATCGATTGTTTTGGCGAGATCGGCCGAGGACATCAGAGAAATCCGTGCTAGCGGTTTGTCGGGGCGTTCTGGGTCGATGTCAAGCAATTGGCGGATCGCCCGCCGTTAACCGAAATCGATACTTGCGTGCCGCCGCGGGTAAGGAAGTTGGAACTATTCTTGCATGGTCGTCGCCGGCTATTGCTAGCAAAGGACATGCAATGATTACGATGGGAATAGGCCTTGTTGCCGGCGTCTTTTACTGGCTGGCCTCGTACAAACTGGCGTTCTGGATATTGGTTTATGCGATCATTTACGGCGGGCTCGGCATCTTGCGCGGCGATAATCAGGCGCGCCCGGTTTTTCGCGGCGATTCCGAGTTCACTGTGGCCCTGCTAATGCCGGTCGCTTGGCACATCGGCAGGCTCGCCGGCTATCTTTGAATCACAAAGCCGAAGTGCCGCGCAAGAATGCGGTGAGATCGTCTGTGACAAAATCGACGTGTGCGGAATCGCGCCCTGCGAGCTCCCACTCCTCGCGCAGCACCACTTGCGTGCCTTGCGGAACGACCAAAACGGTCGTCATCCCGAGCGCATGCGGCACTTCGAGGTTACGCGCGAGATCCTCGAAGATCGCGGCTCGGCTTGCATCGACGGCGTGCCGCGCCAGAAACCGCTCATAAACGACGCGGCGAGGCTTCGGCTCAAGCTCGGCGGCCCTGATGTCGAAGACGTCGTCGAAGTGGTGCTCGATCCCGATCCGCTGCATCACTGCATCGGCGTGGCCGCGCGTTCCATTGGTGAGGATGAATTTGCGGCCCGGCAGCCCCGCAATCGCCGCGCCGAGCGCCGGATCGGGTGTCAGCGGCGAGTGATCGATCTGATGCACGATCTCAAGAAATTTGTCCGGGTCGAGACCGTGCTCCTCCATCAAGCCGCGCAGCGTCGTGCCATAGCGGCGGTAATAGTCCTTCTGCAGCCGAAACGCTTCCTCGTGCGTGACTTTCAGGAAATCGACGATGTAATCGCGAATCCGAACGTCGACCTGCTGCCACAGATTGAGATGATGCGGGTACAGCGTGTTGTCGAGATCAAAAATCCAGGTCTCAATGGTCTTGAACATCTCGATTGTTTTGAAATTTGCGGGTCTGACGCTCGGCTGGTCTGCCGATTGCGGCTCCGACTCTTTGTTGCCATCTTTGTCGACGAGGAAGTCCGGCCGCCGAATCATCGAAAATGAATCCAAAAATGGGAACCATGCCGCACCGCAAGCGATCGATGCGACGCGCTTTGCGTAAATCTATGCCATTCGTATGGGCGTTGCTAATCGGCACGCTGGCCGGCGGCGCCGTAGCCGCACTCGCCGTGTTCGCGGCGCATTCTTGAAGACCAGTCAAAAGAGGGTCGCGATCAGCTCGCCTCGCGCCAGGCGGTTGCCGGCAGCAGCCCCTTTAGCGCGCCATCGTGCAATCGCACGGGATCGCGTTCGCCTTCCATCGCCAGACGTAAGACACAGCGCGCCAGCTCGTCCGGCTTGACGGTTTTGTTGCCGATCGACTTGAGTGTCAGCCACGCTTCGTCGAAAGCCGCTTCCAAAAGCACGAGCGTCTGCGGATCGAAGGAGCTGTTGTGGAAGCCGCGCATTGCTCCAGCTTCGAACTTTATACGTACGATATGCGTGATTAGCGGAAGCCTCGGCGCAAAGTTGGCCAAGTTTGTGACCTTGCCGGACGATGGCACAAGGGCCTGATTCGGATCAACTGCGTTTGATCGTCGCGCGCGCCGTGTTCCATCCGCGAACGACGAACTTTATTCACCGGCGCGTGAACGCGCCCGATTTCTATGCGCTCAGGCGCGGTAGCAACCGCATGGCATTGCCGCTGGAAATTGCGGCGACATCCTGCTGCGAGAGCATATGCCGTAAATTTTCGATCTGATTGAGCGGCAGGTACGGATAGTCGGAACCATAGGTGATCTGGGAGATCGGTGTGAGCTTGGTCAGTGCCGCCATTGCCGCGGGATGTGTGGCGTTCGCGGTGTCGTAATAGAGGCGCCGAAATTCGGCTTCGATGCCGTCAGGCGCAAATCCCGCCGGTGCACCGGACCGTTGCTCGTAAAACGCTTCTATGCGGCCCGCCAGCATCGGGATGGTACCGCCGCCATGCGAGAACAGCCATTTGATATCGCGCAGCCGTGCCAACGTGCCACTCAGCAACAGACTCACAATCGTGCGCGTCGTGTCATGCGGCACCTCAATTACGTATGGCGGGGCGCCGACACCAAGCCTGCCGCAGCAGCTCGCGACTAGAGGATGGACATAAACGACCGCTTTGCGGCGGTTCAGCTCGTCGAAAACCGGCTTGTAAGCCGGATCGCCGAGCCATTTGTCTCCGTAATTCGTTTGCAGATTGACGCCATCGGCCTTGAGCGTATCGAGCGCATATTCGATCTCTTTGAGCGTGGCGTCGACGTCGAGCATCGACAGCGGTGCGAACAGACCGTAACGGTCAGGCTTATCGCGCACCATTTCGGCCGCAAAATCGCAGCACAATCGCGCCATGTCATGCGCGGCCTGCGCGCCGGCGTCGAACCAAGTTCCGGGCGTCGAGGCAAGCGACAATATGCTTGTCGTGACGCCGTTTTTGTCCATCGCCTCGATATCCTGATCGCGGGACCAGGCCAGCTGAACCCCCAAATGCGGAATTTTGCGCTGATCCTCCCAGTCGACCCAGGCTCTCTGATAAGGCGGCGGGTAGAAGTGATGATGAGTATCGATCAGCTTCGATCCGTCGGCCGCGACTGCACGGCCGCGCATCGTGAAGGTCGTTGCGGCGCAGACCGCCGAGGCGGCCGCCAGGAATTTTCGGCGCGATGAATGCTGATGCTCCAAATGGCAATGCGGATTTTTTGCGGATAACTCTCCGTCCATGACGCTGCTCCCGAACCCGCGCCCCGGCTTGATCGTACATCATCGGCGGTGCCGGACAATTCAATCGTCCGCGCGTTATCGCCACACCTGAAATGCAATGAGTCCGGTGAGCATGATGATCACGCCCAATGCCTGTATGGGCGTGATCACTTGGCCGAGGACCGCGCCGCTGAGGATCGTCGCCGTTAAAGGTTCGAGATGCATGATCACTGCGGTGCGAAACGCGCCGATGCGGACGGTTGAGAGAAATACAAACAAGATTGCCGCGGTCGTGGCGAAGCTAAGCACCATGAGGTAAGTCCAGGCCAAACCGGAGTGCGGCAGGTTCCACGCCTGTTGCGCAAATGACGCCATTAAAAAGATCACTGCCGACGCCAGCATCGAATACCAGGTAGTCAGGCGCGCGTCGGCGCCGACGAGATAAGCGCCCGTCACCAGCAAAACTGCAGTGCGGCAACCGGCGGCTCCGATCGCATATGCCACGCCCGCGACGACGGACCCGGCAGGATGAGCCTCGAGCAGCAATGCCAGCCCACAGAATGCAACGATAGCGCAAAGCATCCCCTTCCAGCGCAGTGGCTCAAGACCGGCGACTGCGGCCGTCAAACCGGTCAGCAGCGGATAAGTAAAATAGGAAAGGATTGCAGTCGGCACGTCGATCGTTTCGATGGCCTTGAACAAGCAGAAAATCAGCCCGGCAAAAATAAATCCAACGATCGTCGAGACGAGGCGCACCTGGAGGTTGGCGGTCGGGCGGCGCCCGAAGCGAAACCAACTCGCTACGAAAGCAAGGCCAACCAGACTGCGGAATGACAGCATCGAGACGACGTCGACTCCGCCCGCCAACACGATTTTTGCCAGAACGTCGGAGATGCCGAGCGAAGTGCCCGCGGCAATACCGGGAGCGAGCCGGTGCATGCGGTCGCGGAGCGGGGAAGCGTTCATTCGCCGTCAGACATCGTCCGGCGCCGCCGATTATCGGCGGAACAAAGTGCCGGCGCCGAGCTCGGTGAACAGCTCGAGCAGCACCGCGTGCGGCACCTTGCCGTCTAGAATGACGACGGCTTCAACCCCGCGTTCAAGCGCATCGATGCAGGTCTCGACCTTGGGAATCATTCCCCCGGAAATCGTTCCGTCGGCGATCAGGCGGCGCGCCTCGTCGGCGGTAAGCTCCTTGATGAGCTTCCTCGATTTGTCGAACACGCCGGCAACGTCGGTGAGCAGCAAAAGGCGCTTGGCCTTGAGCGCGCCGGCAATTGCGCCGGCAAAGGTGTCGGCATTGACGTTGAATGTGCCGCCATCGGTGCCCGCTGCGACCGGCGCAAGAACCGGAATCAGCTCGCGGCCGAGAACCTGATCGAGCACGGTAGTGTCGATCTTTTCCGGCTCGCCGACAAATCCGAGATCGACGATTTTCTCGATATGAGAATCGGGATCGGCCACCGTGCGTGTGAGCTTGCGCGCTACGACCATGTTGCCGTCCTTGCCGCACAGGCCCATAGCCTTGCCGCCGGCTTCATTGATGTAGCCGACCATTTGCTTGTTGATGGAGCCGGCTAAAACCATTTCGACGACTTCGAGCGTCTGCTCGTCGGTGACGCGCAGCCCATTGGCGAATTGCGATTTGACACCGACGCGCTTGAGCATGGCTTCGATCTGCGGGCCGCCGCCATGCACCACGACCGGATTGATAGCCGTCTGTTCCAAAAGCACGATGTCGCGGGCAAATTCACGGGCCAAATGCTCGTCGCCCATAGCGTGCCCGCCGTACTTCACCACGACGGTCGCTTCGTCATAGCGCTGCATATACGGCAAGGCTTCCGCCAGAATCCGAGCCTGCTGAAACGGCGTCACGTCCATGACGGAACTCCTTTGCCGGATACGGCTATTTAGCCGCGGCAGCGAAGCCGAGGAAGGGGCAATTGGTCAAGAAGTCACAGGAACATCAAAGCATTCGGGCGGTTATCAGTTCGATGAGGCGCGCCCCAAGCGCGGCTTTTCAGGGCGACGACGGAAGATCTAGTGCGATCGCGGCGGGCAACCCCGCTGGTTCCGTCGACTAGTTAACTATGCGCCGGGCTGCCTCCTCAGCGGAAGATTGGAGGTCCCATGTCAATGTCCTATACATCATCCACTGCCTCCACCGACGTCGCTTCCTATGGCGGCTTCGTCGATGCGCTTGGCGGTATTGCGACGATCGTACTGGCGATCATTGCTCTTGCCGGAGTAAAGCCGGAAATATTGGTGGCGATCGCGACCGTGGTGTTCGGCGCAGCGCTGTTGATTCAAGGCGGCGCCATGCTGACTGAGTTCGCGCTGATCGAGACGGTGCCGGAAACTGGGTCGGCGTCGACTGGCGGCGGGCTGTCTGCGCTGTTCCTCGTCGGCTTTGCCGGTATCGTACTCGGCGTGCTGGCGCTGCTCGGCGTCCACGCGCCGATTTTGACCGCGGTGTCGGCCATAGCCTTCGGTGCGGCGCTGGTCATCTCAAGCTCGGCGGTCTGGCAGCTTCTAACGTCGCGCTCCGTCGCGGCGCGATTCCAAACCCAGAGCCCGATGTTGCGGGTGATGGCGTCTGAAATCGCAGCCGGCTCCTCAGGCCTGCAAGCCATGGCGGGGCTCGCGGTCATCGTGCTCGGCATCCTGGCAATCGCCGGCATTTTCACCGGACCCTTGACCCTGATCGCGTTCCTGGTCGCTGGCGCGGCACTTGTGCTGACCGGCAGCACCTTGAGCGCAACGATGACAGGATTTATGCGGCCGACCGCGACTGCGCAGGTGCGGGCTACTCCGTAGCGCGCGCAACCGTTGCAAGAGCGTGAAATTTGGTGTGGCGCGGTTTGCGCCACACCCTTTTATTTTTGTTCGTGGGCAAGTTTCTCAAGAGATCAGCGGACCGCGTTCCTCGGCGAGCCGCGCGATGGCGGCGCGCAAGCGTTCGATCCCTACGCCGGTGCGGGCGGAGGTGGGGATCAGGTCGGGAAATGCCGCCGGTCTTTTTGCAATTGCGGCTTTGATGATATCGCCGCATCGAGCGACAGCGGCCTCGCTGAGCTGGTCGCATTTCGTCAGCACGACCTGGTGGCTGACGGCGGCTTGGCTCAGCACGTCAAGCATGTCTTCATCGCCTGATTTCAATCCGTGGCGCGAATCGACCAGCACATAAACGCGGGCCAGGTTGTTGCGCATCTGCAAGTAGCTGCGGATTAGCCGGGACCACGAGGCGACCTTTGCCTTGCCCGCCGCGGCGTAGCCATAGCCTGGCATGTCGACGAGCGCGAGCCGGTGCCGCGGGTTGCCGAAGAACAGCAATTCCCGCGTGCGACCGGGAGTGTTGGAGGTCCGGGCCAAGGCGCGGCGACCGGTAAGCGCATTGATCAATGAGGATTTGCCGACATTGGAGCGGCCGGCGAAAGCGATCTCGATCCCGTCCGATGGGGGTAGCCTGCCCACGGCTCCCGCCGGTCCGAGAAAGCTCCACTCTCCGGCGAAGAGGCGCCGGCCGACATCAATCTCGGCGGGGGAGAAATCGGGCGGCTCCGCGGTCGTCATCACCGCGGTGTGCTCACGCCGCGTTGTGCTGGAACCAAAACCCTGGCATGCGGTTCCTCCACAAACCCGGGTTGCGCGCGAATATTGCGGGAGGAGGAAATGGACGACTGGTCGAGCATTCGGCTTTGCGACGTGGTAAATCTCATCCTCGGCGGCGTCCTGTTCTTTTCACCCTGGCTTTTTGATCTGTCTGCAGGAGCCCAATGGCAGACCGCGTCCATCGTTGGCATCATCATCGCGGTGCTGTCGATTGCGGCGCTCGCCGCTTTTGCGGTCTGGGAAGAATGGTTCCTCCTGGTTGCCGGGATTGGGCTTATCGTATCGCCCTGGCTGCTCGGCTTCCAGAACAGCGACTCGATGATAATCAACGTGGTGATCGGCGTTATCGTCGCGGCTTTGGCAGCTTTCGCGGTATGCCTGACGCGCCTGGACAAAGCGCAAGTCGACAAAGCGTAAGTCTCGGCCACCGAGTAAATCCGCTTCGGCAGTCCTGAATCAGCAGTCCCGAATCAAAAGGGGGCACACCCGGTGCCCCCGTTTTCGCCCAATAGATTAGGATCTTAGGCCAGCTCCTCGGCGTATTTCAGGCGCCAATCGTAAGGCGTGGGGGCATAGGCCGGATTCTTGGCGGCGCCCTGGTATCGGGCCGCCGCGGCGACTGCCGAAATTCCTATCTGCCCATATCGGGAATCGAGGGCCGGCTCGACACTACTACCAGAAATCTCATGTTGTTCAGGCGCTTGGCCCGGTGTTCTGTTACGCACAGCAGTCGCATTCGGCATTACCGTACCCCGTTCGTTTCCTCTGTGGATTGGTGGGAGCTCTAGGCGGTGAGTGAGGCGGAAATGCGCGGCAAATCGTGACTTGCCGTGACATTGCCGTCCGGACAGCTACCTTCATCGGACCTGGTAAACCCCTGCTTAACGGCTCGCGATCATATTTCCCCCAGAATTGGAGTTTAGGTTTCGTAGTGGCGTTGGGGGTTATCCACCTAGGCCACGGGAACTGCGGCTTTCCTGCAACACTCGGCGCGGACCTTGGCCCGAGTTGCCGCTAGCGACTGGCACCGCCACGACGGTTTGGGTATTGGAAGTTCACGTGTGTGGATGGACCGGCCGCGCGGCCGGGCGGTGGGAGAGTTAAAGCGTTATGACGGTACGTGGCATTGCTTTCGTCATCATCGGACTTGCGCTGGGCGGCTGTATGCAAGAGACGCTCCAGCCGTCGACACAGGCCAGTTGGAATGCGCGCGACAAGCAATTGATGGCCAATCTGCCCTATGCGCAGGCCTCGATTCCCGAGCAGTATCAGCGCCATATTGTCGATTTTACGCGCAGGGAAGCGGCCGGAAGCATCGTCATCGATAGCGACAACAAGTATCTCTACTACGTGCTGCCAAAGGGCCAGGCGATCCGCTACGGCATTGCGGTAGGCGAGGACGCGCAGGCCTGGAGCGGAATCGCCAAGATTGGCCGCATGGAGGAATGGCCGGCCTGGGTGCCGACTGCAGGCGAGCAGGCTCGGCTTGGTCCATTGCCGGCCTATGTCACCGGTGGTCCGCACAATCCGATGGGCGCCCGCGGCATGTACCTTTATTCCGGAAACAAAGACACATTGTACCGCATCCACGGCACCAATCAGCCTGAATATATCGGTCAGGCGATCTCCTCCGGCTGCATCCGGATGACCAACGAGGACGCGATCGATCTCTATAGTCGCGTCAAGGTCGGCACCATCGTGGTCGTGCTGGCGCCTAAGCAGAATGACTCGCCATTTGGCGCGCTGATGGCGGCGGGTCCGGACCCGAGGGCCGGCCGTACCAATTGATTGCGGAAATCTTCGAAAGCAAAAACGGCGCCGGCATCGTCCGGCGCCTTTTGTTTTTGCGTCGGATGATCACACTTGATCGAGGCGCTCGCGCCGAACCCAATCGAGGGTCTTATCAAGCGCGCGGGTGAGGCGATCGAACAATTCATCGATCTCGCCAGCGGTGATGATGAGTGGCGGGCACAATGTCAGCACGTCGCCCATCACAGCGCGCACGATCAGTCCCTCGTCTTCGGCAAAGCGTACGGCGCGCGGGCCGACGCCGTGCGCGGGCGTGAATGCTTGCCGGGACTTTTTGTTAGCCACGAGTTCGACACCGCCAATGAGGCCGAGTCCACGCGCTTCCCCGACCAGGGGATGACTATTGAGCGCCGCCAAGCGCGATTGGAACTGCGGCGTCCGTTCCGCGGCGCGTGCGAATATCCGGTCCCGTGTATAGATTTCGATCGCTTTGAGCGCGACCGCGGCAGAGACCGGATGGCCGCCATAGGTGAAACCATGACCGAAGGCGCCGATCTTTTTACTTTCCGAAAGCAGCGCCTGATACATCGTCTCCGGAATCATTACGCCGGCGATCGGCAAGTAGGCCGAAGACAGCGCCTTTGCCACCGAAATCGCATGCGGGACGAAGTTAAGCTTCTCACAACCGAACGCGGTGCCGAGCCTGCCGAAGCCGCAAATCACCTCGTCGCTCACGGTAAAAACATCGTACTTGACGCAGACCGCCGTGATCTTTTCGAAATAAGTCTGCGGCGGAACGATCACGCCGCCTGCGCCCATTACTGGTTCGGCAATGAAAGCCGCCACCGTCTCGGGACCTTCTTTCAAGATCAGCGCCTCGAGCTCGGCGGCAAGCCGGGTTGCAAAGGCCTCCTCGGCCTCGCCCTCTTGCGCAAACCGATAGTGGTGCGGACAGCCGGCGTGTAAAAAACCGGGCAGCGGCAGATCGAAATCGCGGTGGTTTGCGGGCAAACCGGTGAGCGAAGCCGCCGCCACCGTCACCCCGTGATAGGCTTTGACCCGGCTGATGATCTTCTTTTTGTGCGGCCGGCCGAGCGCATTGTTGAGATACCAGACAAGCTTTATCTGCGTGTCGTTGGCTTCCGACCCGGAACTGCAAAAGAACACCTTTGAGATCGGGACCGGCGCGATCTCTTTGAGCTTTTCCGCAAGCTCGATTGCAGGGTCGTGACTTCGGCCCGTGAACAGGTGGGCAAAAGAGAGCTTCCGCATTTGCGAGGCGGCTGCCTCGACAAGTTCTTCATTGCCGTAACCGAGCGCCGCACACCAAAGACCGGCCATGCCTT
>JBPYFG010000286.1:0-2864 GCA_051986365.1 Xanthobacteraceae bacterium | reverse complement strand
TCATCGCTCTGCTGTGGGCGGCGTTCTGGTGGGCAATCCGCTGATCGCGGAGCGAAGCGATGCCGCAGTTGCGATTGCAAAATCTTACGCTCGGCTATGACCGCCATCCGGCGGTGCATCATCTTGATGGCCTTGTGAAGGACGGCGCGCTGCTTGCGGTGGTCGGGCCTAACGGCGCCGGCAAGTCGACCCTGTTCAAGGCAATCGCCGGCGTGATCAAGCCACTCGCAGGCGCGATCAGGCGTGATGGAAGCGATGGCCGCGGCATCGCCTATCTGCCGCAAGTGCCGGATATCGACCGTTCGTTTCCGATCAGCGTTTACGACATGGTGGCGATGGGGCTCTGGCGCAGCCGCGGAGTGTTGGGCGGCATCGCGGGAAAGGACCACTACGCCATCGAAGCGGCCATTGCCGCGATCGGGCTGACCGGGTTCGAACGGCGCCCGATCGGCACGCTGTCAGGGGGACAGATGCAACGCATGCTGTTTGCGCGCCTCGTTGCCCAAGACGCACCTCTTATTTTGCTCGATGAGCCCTTCGCCGCGATCGATGCGCGGACCTCCGCCGAACTGTTGGCGCTGGTGCAACGCTGGCATGGCGAGGGACGGACCGTGCTTGCCGCGCTCCACGATGTCGATCTGGTCAGGACCGTCTTTCCCGAGACCTTATTGCTGGCGCGCGAACCGGTCGCCTGGGGTCCTACCCGCGACGTGCTCACGGTCGAGAATCTGAATAAGGCCCGGCGCATGTGCGAAGCATTCGACGATGCCGCCGAGACTTGCGCCGTGGCCGCGGAATAAATCAGACACACGCAATGCTGTACGACAATCTGATTGCTCCGTTCGCGGATTTCGAATTTATGCGGCGGGCACTGGTCGGCACCTTCGCGCTTGCTTTCGGCGCGCCGCCGATCGGTGTGTTTCTGATGCTGCGGCGCATGAGCCTGATCGGTGATGCCATGGCCCATGCCATTCTGCCCGGCGCCGCGATCGGCTTCTTGTTCGCGGGCCTGAGTTTGCCGGCTATGGCCGGCGCGGGCCTCGTCGCCGGGTTTCTTATCGCCATCGGCGCTGGACTAATCTCACGCTCGACGCAATTGAAGGAAGACGCCTCGCTTGCGGCGCTGTTCGTGATCTCGCTCGCACTCGGCGTCACGATCGTCTCGCTCAAAGGCAACAACATCGATCTGATGCATTTCCTGTTTGGTTCGGTGCTCGCGATCGATAACGACGCGCTGGCTCTTATCCTCGCGATCACGTCGGTTTCCCTCGTCGTGCTGGCCTTGATCTGGCGTCCGCTGGTGCTCGAATCGGTCGACCCGGGATTTCTGCACACCGTCAGCCGCGCCGGCGCGGCGGCGCATGTCGTTTTCCTCGCACTGGTCGTGCTCAATCTGGTGGGCGGCTTCCAGGTGCTCGGCACCCTACTCGCCGTCGGCATCATGATGCTTCCGGCGATTAGCTCGCGGTTCTGGGCGCGCGACGTAACCGGAATGATCGCAGCTGCGGTCGCAAGCGCGCTGATTTCCAGCTATGCCGGCCTCATCCTGTCATTCCGCGCCGAACTGCCGTCCGGACCCGCCATCATCTTGGTCGCGGGATTGATTTATCTGCTGTCGCTTGCGTTCGGGCCGGTTGGCGGCCTGATTTGGCTAGCTCTGCCGCGCCGGCATCTTGAAGCGTGAGCAAGGCTGGTACGAACTTGGCGGGGTTTTGGCCGCGGCCGCGATTGCCTATATAGCGTCCCGGGAGCTTCGAAGTAGCCGCCATCGATGCGATCAAACGGCGCGTGGCCCAGCGCCAAACGCCAGGAGATAGGAATGCCCGAGCAATCCGCGTCTGAAAAAATCCCGGTGACGGTGCTCACAGGCTATCTCGGCGCCGGCAAGACGACTTTGCTCAACCGCATTCTCTCTGAACCCCACGGCAAGCGATACGCCGTGATCGTCAATGAATTTGGCGAAATCGGCATCGATAACGATCTCGTGGTTGGCGCCGACGAGGAAGTGTTCGAGATGAACAACGGCTGCATCTGCTGCACCGTGCGCGGCGATCTCGTCCGCATTCTCGACGGCCTGATGCGGCGAAAAGGAAAATTCGACGCCATCATCGTCGAGACCACCGGGCTCGCCGATCCGGCGCCGGTCGCGCAGACCTTTTTCATCGACGAAAATGTCGGGCGCAAGACCAAGCTCGACGCCGTCGTCACCGTCGCCGACGCCAAATGGCTCAACGAGCGGCTCAAGGACGCGCCGGAAGCAAAGAATCAGATCGCTTTCGCCGACGTGATCCTGATCAACAAAACCGACCTCGTCTCGCCTGACGAGTTAAGCGACGTCGAGGCCCGCATTCGCGGCATCAATCCTTACGCCAAGTTGCATAAGACGCTGCGTGCCAAGGTTCCATTGGATGCGGTGCTGGGCCGCAATGCCTTCGATCTCGATCGCATCCTCGATCTCGAGCCTGACTTCCTCGGCGATGAACACGATCACGATCATCACCATCATCATGATCACCACCATGATGATCACGGCCACGATCATGACCACGCGCATTCACATGGCGGGCTCAAGCATTATCACGACGAGGACATGCAATCGATTGCGCTGCACACCGACAAGCTGCTCGATCCCGACAAATTCTTCCCCTGGGTGCAGGACCTGGTGCAGAAGGAAGGCCCGAACATTCTGCGCTGCAAAGGCATTCTCGCGTTCAAAGACGACGACCAGCGCTTTGTGTTCCAGGGCGTGCACATGATCCTCGACGGCGATCATCAGCGACCATGGAAAGCCGGCGAGAAGCGCGACAGCCGGATCGTTTTTATCGGCCGCAACCTGCCGGGCAAGATGATCACCGAAGGCTTCG
>JBPYFG010000285.1:0-2383 GCA_051986365.1 Xanthobacteraceae bacterium | reverse complement strand
GTCTGGGCGGCAATCTCCTGCACGATTGGCGCCCATTTTGTTTGCTCGCTGCGAATGAACGTCAACAATTCCGCCGGCGCCATCATGCGGTCATCGCGGCCGAGTTCGATCAGGCGTTTATGAATTTCGGGATCATCGCGCATGGCCTTGATCACGTCGGCATTTACCTTCCTTATCAGCGTGTCCGGCGTGCCGGCCGGTGCGACCAAAGCCTGCCAGCCGACCGATTCGAAGCCGGGCAGCGTTTCAGCCACGGTCGGCAAATTTGGCGCAGATGTCATCCTGCTGGCCGAGGCGACCGCAAGCGGCACCACATTGCCGGCGTCGATCGCGCCGGCAAGGCCGGAATAGGCCTCGAAAACGAGGCCGACGCGTTTACCCATCATGTCGTTGATAATCTGCGGGGTGCCGCCGGTATAAGGCACCATCAACAATTTGATATTCGCCTGCCGTTGCAGAAGTTCGCCGGTGAGATGCGTCAGGCGGCCGATGCCGTTGACGCCGTAAGGCAACTCGCCGGGTTTTTGTTTTGCCAGCGCGATCAAATCCGGCAGCGTCTTTATCCCGAGCCAGGGTGCAGCCCCGATAAACATCGGCGCGCCACCAAGGTAGCCGACCGGAATGGCGTCGCCCGGGACCTGAACCGGCAGATTGTCGGCCGTGCCGGGCAGCGCCACGAAAGCAGACAGCGCCATGACACCGAACGTGTAGCCATCAGGCGCTGCCGTTGCAGCGGAGCGCGCCGCGATGGCCCCGCCGGCGCCCGGTTGATTGACGACCACGGCCTGTTGACCCCATATCCGGCTCAAACCTTCGGCGATGAGGCGCACCGGCACATCGATCGCGCTGCCGGGCGCCGAATCCGTGATCAGCCGGACCGGCCGGTTGGGATATTCCTCCGCCCGCGCGCCCGGCAGAAAGCCGATTACTGCGGTGAGTAGCGCCAGCAAAGGCAGGACGGTCCGACACCTTGGTATGTGCATTGATATCCCTCACGCGAGCCGATGATCGGCAGGTCTATCGGCCAGTGTTATCGCGGAATGAATGTCATGCAACTGCAGTTCTTGCGGCAAAGTTGACGTGCCAGCGATCGGTGAATGAGGCGGCGGGCTGGCTTGCAAGAAGCGGGTAGGTGGAGGACGCCGGCTAGGCTATAGCTTCCCGTTATTCGACCGAGGACGATTACGATGAGCTTTTCAGGCTACGCCGATCTGCGAAACGCCCGTTCCGCCGAGGCGTCGCGTCGGCTCGTTGTCGGGTTCCTCAATTGGGCGCATGCGCTCGATCATTTCGTCATCTTGATCTATCCAACCGTGGTCATCGAACTGGCGGCCATTTACGGCCGTTCCTACGCAACGCTGATCGCACTCTCGACCGCTTCCTTTGTCGCCTTCGGCTTGTTCTCGCTGCCGGCCGGGTGGCTCGGCGACCGTTGGAGTCGGCGCAATTTGATGGTGGCGTTTTATATCGGCTGCGGCCTGTCGCTGGTCGCAGCGGCTTTCGCGCCGTCTTTGACAGTGTTGGCGATCGCCCTGTTCTCGCTCGGCGCGTTCGCCGCCATCTATCATCCGGTCGGCACCGCCATGATCATCGAGCACGCCAAAGAGCGCGGCCGCACGCTCGCGTTCAACGGCGTCTGCGGCAATTTGGGCGTTTCGCTTGCGGCTGGCATCACCGCCGCGCTGACCGCCGCATTGTCTTGGCGCGCCGCTTTTCTCGTGCCCGGCCTCGTCTGCATCGCGACGGGGATGATTTTTTTATGGCTCGGTCCGCCGGAGCAGCGCCATGCCGCCGCCCGCTCGCGCGCGCCCGACGTTTCGCTGTCGCCGAGGGTTGCGGTGGTTATTTTCGTGCTCTTCGTCATTGTCGCGCTCAGCGCCGGCTTGGTGTTCAACACGATCTCGGTGGCGCTGCCGAAGATTGTCGATGAGCGGATCGGCAACGGTATTTCGCTGATGCTGGTCGGCGGCCTGACGACCGCGGTTTTCCTGTGCGGTGCGGTCGCGCAGATTACGGTTGGGCGGCTGGTCGAGCGCATCCCGCCGCACATATTGTTTGCAGCAATTGCGATCATGCAATTCACCGGCGTGGTCTGGTCGGCTTATGCCAGCGGAGCGATGCTGCTTGTCGCGCTCGCCTTTACCATGGCGGCGATCTATGGTCAGATCACCGTCAACGATCTCCTCATTGCGCGCTACACCGCGGACGCGTGGCGCGGACGCGTCTACGCCTTGCGTTATTTCATCACCTTCATGATTTCAGGCGTAGCGGTATCGATGATTGCGCTGCTCTATGGCCGCGGCGGCTTTGGTCTGGTGCTCGGCGTCACCGCAGTTGTCGCGATGGGCTTTCTGGTCGCCGCCATCGCGATCGCGATCTTCGC
>JBPYFG010000284.1:0-2017 GCA_051986365.1 Xanthobacteraceae bacterium | reverse complement strand
GCGCCGGCTTACCGCTTTTCGTGGGCTGGGCAGCGACCTGCAGCGCTATGTTTTCCTGCGCGGCCTGCAGGATACCAACGAGACATTGTTCTACGCGCTGCTCACCCGCAACATCGAAGAAATGATGCCGATCGTCTACACGCCGACGGTCGGATTGGGTTGCCAACTGTTCAGCCATTTGTTCCGTAAGCCGCGCGGATTGTTTCTTTCCATTCCGCATCAGGGTCTGATCCGGCGCATCCTCGCCCATCCGCGTTACGACGCCATCAATGCGATCGTGGTCAGCGACGGCGAGCGTATTCTCGGCCTCGGCGACCAGGGCGCCGGCGGCATGGGCATTCCGATCGGTAAATTGTCGCTCTACACCGCCTGCGCCGGGCTGCATCCGGGAACGACGCTGCCGGTCCTGCTCGATGTCGGCACCGACAATGGCGACCACCTGCGCGATCCGCTTTACATCGGCTGGCAGCATGAGCGCGTGCGCGGGGAGGCCTATGACGAGCTGGTGTCGACTTTCGTTAAGGCGGTCCGCGAGCGCTGGCCGCATTTGCTGTTGCATTGGGAAGACTTTGCCATCGGCAATGCCAATCGCCTGCTGGCGCGCTATCGCGACTCGCTGTGCACCTTCAACGACGATATCCAGGGAACCGCCGCGATCGCGGTCGGCACGCTCCTTTGCGCCATCAATGTCACCGGCGTGCCATTGACCGAACAGCGAATCGCGGTGCTCGGCGCCGGCTCCGCCGGCACCGGCATCTGCGCGCTCTTGCTCCGCGCCATGGTCGAAGCGGGCTTGAACGAAAGGCAGGCACGCGAATGCTTCTATCTGGTTGATCGCCCCGGTCTTTTGCTTGCCGGCATGAAAGGCTTGGCGCCGTTCCAGGCGCCGTTCGCGCAAGGTCCCGGTCGCGTCGCCGGCTGGAAGCTCAAGACCGCCGGCTATATCGATCTGGAAGACGTGGTGGCGAATGCGCAACCGACCGTATTGATCGGCACGTCCGGAAAAGCGGATGCCTTCACTGAGGCGGCGGTGCGCGCGATGGCGAAGCACGTCAAACGGCCGGTGATCTTTCCGCTCTCCAATCCGACCGAACGCAGCGAGGCGACGCCGGCGGACCTCGATTCCTGGACCGAAGGCCGCGCCGTGATCGCCACCGGCAGCCCGTTCCCGCCGCTCAAGCGCGGCGGCAAGCAATTCCGCATCGACCAGAACAACAACGCCTATGTCTATCCGGGCATCGGGCTTGGCGCGATCGCGGTGCGCGCGCGGCGGATTTCCGACGGCATGTTTCTGGCGGCGGCGAACGCGATCGCCGCGCAGTCGCCGACAAAGCGCGATCCGGATGCCAACCTGCTGCCGCCGCTCACTGAGATCAGAAAGCTGTCGTTCCAGGTTGCGCTTGCGGTAGCGCAGCAGGCGCAAGAGGAGGGCTGCGCCGATACTCTCTCCGAAGAACAAACTGCCGCGGCGATCAACGCCAAAATGTGGGAGCCGGTTTACGCGCCGTATCGGCGCATCGCGCGGAAGTGAGCTCCGTCTCACCACTGTAGGGCGAGCGACGGAAAACACCTCTCCCCGTCGCACGGGGAGAGGTCGGATTGCGCCAGCAATCCGGGTGAGGGGGCGGTGCCGCGATTCTGAACGTGACGGCCAAGCCCCCTCACCCCAACCCTCTCCCCGCACGCGGGGAGAGGGAGTGCGCGGCCAGAGGTTTTCAAGCATCCTCCTCCAGCGGCTCGAAATGCGGCCGAAACCAGATTTGCGCGATAAGCGTCGGCACAACGGCGCTGCCGATGACCGCCGTGAGCAGGATCGTGTATTGCATCTGATCGATAATGTGATTGGTCAGGCCGAACAGCGCCGAGATCGAGCCGAAGGTCAGCCCAGTCGACATCATCAAGGTCGTGTACATTCCTTCCCGCGGCTCGAAATCAAAATAGCGCGTCAACGGCAGGATGCCGAAAAATTTCGTAATCATCTTCATGCCGAGAAAAAGCCCGATGAGGCTGGCGCCGG
>JBPYFG010000283.1:0-3222 GCA_051986365.1 Xanthobacteraceae bacterium | reverse complement strand
TGAGCGAATACGCACACCTCGCCGCGACGCCGGAAGGTTTTGCGCAATATCTCGATCGCTATGTCTATGCCAAACGCGCGGCGTAACTCGAAACTGCCCTCTCCCTTCCCTCCCCCGCTTGTGGGGGAGGGTCAGGGTGGGGGATGGCCGGGACAAGCCCGGCCATGACAGGACAAGAATTCCGCGACGAGGAATTGCTCGCCGACGTCATCTGCCGTCTGATCGGCGACGCGCGCCATATCGCGGTCGGGGCGGCTTCGCCGATACCGGCGACCGCCGCGCTGTTGGCGCGTGAGCGCGCACATCTTCACAATTTGCGTAGACCCTACGTGTCGCTGCTCGGCAGCCGAGCACACACCTTCTTCACCGATGGCTCGCGCGAATTGTTCGACTGCGCTGGCCAGGGCCGCATCGACGTATTCTTTCTCTCCGGCGGCCAGATCGACGGCGAAGGCAATATCAATCTGGTCAGCGTCGGCGATTATGAAAAGCCGAAAGCGCGGTTCCCCGGCTCGTTCGGCTCGGCCTACCTTTATTATGTCGTGCCGCGCGTCATTCTATTTCGCGTCGAACATTCGCGCCGCACGCTGGTGCCCAAGGTCGATTTCATCAGTGCCCCGGGCGGCAGCCCCGATAATGTGGTCCGCCCGGGAGGGCCGATCGCGCTCATCACCAATCGCTGCCTGTTTGAGTTCGACCGCGCGCAACGGCGTTTTCGTCTTACAAGCGTTCACCCCGGCCACAGCGTCGAGGAGGTGATCGAAAATACCGGCTTCGCCTTCGATCGCCCGGCGCAGGTGCCGCTCACGCCCGCGCCAAGCGCCGATATGCTGCGCCTGTTGCGCAAGGTCGTCGCGCCGATGCTGGGCGAGGTTTACCCGCAATTCGCTCAGAAAGTCTTTGGGCTCGCTGCACCGCTCTCGTCAGCCCACGCATGAAGGTGCATGAAGCGTTGCGCCGGCTGCGCCATCATGGTTTTTATGCGCCGGCAGCAAATAGGGCAGGGAGCGCGCGGTGAAAACGGTGGAAGCGGCGGTGATCGGAGTCGGCTGGATCGGCGGCTTGCGGGCCGATACGCTGTCGCGCTCGGCGCTGGTCGACAAGTTACATCTGTGCGACATCAAGCCGGATCGCATCGCCGAGGTGAAGAAACTCTACCAGCCGGCGAGCGCCATTCTCGATTACAAAGACATCATCGCCAACGATAAGATTTCCGTGGTCTATATCTCGACCACGCCGGAGGCCAATCATTATCCGATCGCGCGCGACTGCCTGCGCGCCGGCAAGCACGTGATGCTGGAAAAGCCGATCGCGCTCGAACTGTGGGAAGCCGACGAGCTCATCCAACTATCGAAGCGCAATAATCTGAAGTTCACCATCGGCTATTCGCAGCGCTTCAATCCAAAAATCGCCTTTGCCAAGAAGAAGATCGCCGACGGCACGCTCGGCAATGTCGTTTCCGTGCTCGTGAGTCGCCATCTCTCGCGCGACCTCGGCAAGAAGATTGCGAGCCGCGTTCGCCTCTCGCCGGTCGTCATGGAATCGACGCACGATCTTGATTTCGTGTTCTGGCTCCTTGAGCCGGCCAAGCCGGTCCGCGTCTATAGCCAGGGCGCCTACGGCTATATGAAACCGGTGAATGGTTCGCACGATATCATGTTCACAACCGTGACCATGGACAACGGTGTCGTGGTGATGATCGGCGGCGGTTGGAATTTTCCACCGAGCTATCCGAACTATTGTTCGACCTGGATCGAGATCACCGGCACCGAAGGCGCGCTCACGCTTGACGATACCCAACGCGATAACTGGCTCAATACCGCCAAGCGCGGCCAGGAATTTGCGATGTCGACCATGCCGGGCGAGTGGGTCGATCATGTTTATGCCGGCGGCATCGGCCCCGAGACGCTGCATTTCCTGGAGGCGTGTATCCGCGACACTCAGGTTATGGTCACGCCGGATAGCGCGCGCCGGGTGATGGAGACCTATAGCGCCGCCGATCTGTCGGCCGATCGCAACGAACCGATCGATCTGCCGCTCTCCAACGAGACGATTTCCAGAATTGCGGAACTCAAGCAGCGCAACCGCGCGGGCCTTAACGTATGAAGAGAAACGCCAAAGGCGTTGGCCTTGCCATCATCGGCGCCGGGCGCGTCGGCCTGTTTCGCGGCGAGGTGGCGGCGCGGCATCCCGCGGTGGAATGGATCGGCATTGCCGAGCTCAATCACAATCGCGGCGGCGACGTTGCCGCGTGCATCGGCGCCGATTTCGTCACCACCGATTACCACGCCCTGTTGAAGCGCCCGGAAGTCACTGCGGCAATCATCGCCACCGACGAGCATTTGCACGTCGCGCCGATTTTGGCTGCTGTCGAGCACGGTGTGCCGATGCTGATCGAAAAGCCGTTGGCGACCGATCTCGCCCAGTCGGCGCGCGTGCTCAAGGCGATTTCCGACGCCAAGCTCGATGTGGTGGTAGGTTACACCCAGCGCTTCCGGCGCAAATGGCTCGCCGGGAAGGAGAAGGTGCGGAGCGGCGCACTCGGCGACGTCACCATGGTGACGTCGCGCGCGTTCATGAATCGGCTGGTCGCGATCGACAATTACGAGCGCACCGACGATCCGGCGACGATTTCGCCGATGGTGATTTCCGGCACCCACGCGCTCGACATCGTGATGTGGTATCTGGAAGGCAAGCAACCGGTCGAATGTTACGCGCGCTCGGTCGACAAGGTGCTGGGGCCGCTTTATCACGGCATCGACGCCACCGCCGGCATGATCATGTGCGCCGACGGCACCATCTATCACCTCAATATTTCCTGGGCGCTGCCGGTGACCTGGCCGGGCGCGGTCTACAGCCTTGAGGTCGGCGTCAACGGCACCCACGGCGTGCTCACCATCGACGACACCCATCGCGACATGGTGCTCGCGGTTTCGGCGCCGCAGAGCGAGGGCTATGCGCCCGATGAAAGTCGCCTCGTCGATTTTCTCGGCTCGTATCCGCTCGGCGACATGGCGCTTGGCGAATTGCGCGGGCCGATGCGCGAAGAGACCGATTCCTTTCTCAACCGCGTCTCGCTCGACCTGCCGACGCAAGCCGCGACCGCCGCTGAAGCGCACGATCGGTTGATGCTCACCAAGGCGCTCGATTTATCGGCCAAGCACAAACAGCTAATGCGGCTGCCGCTCGATCCGGATGAAGATCGCACCCATGCGGCCGGCC
>JBPYFG010000282.1:0-7508 GCA_051986365.1 Xanthobacteraceae bacterium | reverse complement strand
ACGCCACTGTCCGAGGCCGCCGCCGATTACGAGATTGTGCGGAAAGCTATCGGACATATCCGCGGCCACTGGCGCGAACAGCCCGAGATTGAGGCCATCGCCGAAGCCGCCGGCGTCACCCCAACCGAACTTCACCACCTGTTCCGGCGCTGGGCCGGGCTGACGCCCAAGGCCTTTTTGCAGGCGCTTACCCTCGACGGCGCGCGGCAGCTGCTGCGCGACTCGGCAAGCGTGCTCGACGCCAGCTATGAAGTCGGCCTTTCCGGACCGGGCCGGTTGCACGATCTCTTCGTGACCCATGAAGCGATGTCGCCCGGCGAATGGAAATCCGGCGGCGAAGGGCTGACGATGTATTTCGGCTTTCATCTTTCCCCCTTCGGTCAGGCGCTGATCGTGTCGACCGATCGCGGACTGGCTGGCCTCGCCTTTGCCGACCCCGGCAAGGCGTCCGCCACGCTTGCCGATATGAAACGGCGCTGGCCGAAGGCAAATTATGTCGAAGATAATGCGCGCACCGGGCCGATCGCGCAGCGGGTATTTAATTCCAAGCAATGGCGGCAAGAACAACCGCTTCGCGTCGTGCTGATCGGCACCGATTGGGAAGTGCGGGTGTGGGAAGCGCTCTTGCAAATCCCGATGGGTCGGCTGACGACCTATTCGGGGTTGGCGGGCAAACTGAGCAATCCCACCGCCGCGCGCGCGGTCGGCGCCGCGGTCGGAAAAAATCCGATCGCCTTCGTCGTGCCCTGCCACCGGGTGATCGGCAAGGCCGGCGCACTCACCGGCTATCACTGGGGCATCACGCGCAAGCGCGCGATGCTCGGCTGGGAGGCGGGTCAGGTCGCTGCGGCAGCCTGACGCCACTGCCGATTGACGATCCGGCGGCAATCCGCAATACCGGTCGCCTCGACTAAGGGCGTTTTGTGATGCAGCACCGGCGGCCGGTGATGCTGGTCATTTTGGATGGCTGGGGTTGGCGCGACGACCCGCGCGACAACGCCATTCGCCAGGCCAAAACGCCGAACTTCGACCGGCTGTGGCAAACTGGCCCGCACGGATTTCTCCACACTTCGGGCAAGGACGTCGGCCTGCCGAAAGGTCAGATGGGCAATTCCGAGGTCGGCCACCTTAATATCGGCGCCGGCCGCGTGGTGATCCAGGACCTGCCGCGCATCGCCAATGCGATCGCCAGCGGTGAAATCGAGCGTGCGCCCGCGCTCGTCACCCTCATCGAAAAACTCAAAGCGAGCGGCGGCGCTTGCCATCTGATCGGACTGGTCTCGCCCGGCGGCGTTCATTCGCACCAGGATCAGGCCGTGGCACTGGCAAAAATCCTCGACCGCGCCAAGGTGCCGGTGTGGGTCCACGCGGTCACCGACGGGCGCGATACGCCGCCGCAATCGGCGGCAGATGACGTAAAGCGATTGATCGCGGCGCTGCCGCATTCGATCCGGACCGCGAGCGTGTGCGGGCGATACTACGCGATGGATCGCGACAAACGCTGGGATCGCATCGAGAAGGCTTACAAAGCGATCGTGGACGCCGACGCTCCGCGCTTTGCCGACGCTGCAGCGGCGATCGCCGACGCCTATGCCGCCAAAAAATTCGATGAATTTATCGTGCCGGCAGTAATCGGCGATTATCCCGGCATGAAGGACGGCGACGGCGTGCTGTGTTTCAACTTCCGCGCCGATCGTGTTCGTGAAATTCTCAGCGCGATGCTCGATCCGGATTTTTCCGCTTTTTCACGAAAACACTTCGTTCAGTTCGCTGCCGCCGTCGGCATGGCGGAATACAGCGAGCAACTGGACAAATTGATGGGGACGATCTTCCCGCCGCAAAACTTGGCCAACGTGCTTGGCGAGGTGGTGGCCGATGCTGGGCGCACGCAGTTGCGCATGGCAGAGACTGAAAAGTACCCGCACGTCACCTATTTCCTCAACGGCGGCCGCGAGGAACAATATAGCGGCGAGGATCGGATCATGGTGCCCTCGCCCAAAGTCGCGACCTACGACCTGCAGCCGGAAATGTCGGCGCCAGAGCTCACCGAAAAAGCCGTCGCCGCGATCGGTTCCGGCAAATACGACCTTATCGTCCTCAACTACGCCAACCCAGATATGGTCGGCCATACCGGCAGTCTTCCCGCCGCCATCAAGGCGGTCGAGACCGTCGATGCCGGACTTGGCCGCATCAGCGAGGCGATCCGGAAGGCCGGCGGGGTTTTGCTGGTCACCGCCGATCATGGCAATTGCGAGCTGATGCGCGATCCGCAAACCGGCGGCCCGCACACGGCGCACACCACCAATCCGGTGCCGCTTTTACTGACCGGCGCCCGCAATCGAGCGCTGGTCGCGGATGGCCGCCTCGCCGATATCGCACCGACGCTCTTGGAATTGATGGAATTGCCGAAGCCGCAGGAGATGACCGGGCGGTCGCTCTTGCGGGGATAGCGACAAATGACTGAGACTTGCCGCGTCGGATAAAACAACGCGACGCCAGCTAGATGTCTTGCAACCCCAGCACGTCGGCCATCGAATAAAGTCCCGGCTTCTTGCCGCGTGCCCATAAAGCGGCGTGCAGCGCGCCGCGGGCGAAGATCATGCGGTCCTCGGCGCGATGTGTCAGTTCGACTCGCTCAGCCGGCCCGGCGAAAACCACTGAGTGCTCGCCGACCACAGTGCCGCCCCGCAGCGAAGCGAAACCGATATCGCCGGCGCAGCGCGCGCCGGTCATGCCGTCGCGCCCGCGCACCGAATGCTGCGCAAGATCGATGCCGCGGCCTTGCGCCGCGGCGCGGCCGAGCATCAGCGCCGTTCCTGACGGCGCGTCGATCTTCTTGTTGTGATGCATTTCGACGATCTCAATGTCGTAGTCGTCATTGAGCGTTTTGGCGACGCGCTTGACCAGAGCGGCAAGGAGATTGACGCCCAGACTCATATTGCCGGATTTGACGATGGTTGCCCGGCTGGCGGCCTTGGCGATCACCGCTTCTTCTTCGGCGGAATGGCCGGTCGTGCCGATGACATGCACCAGCCCCGCCTTCGCAGCCAAATCGGCGAACACAAGCGTCGCCGCCGGAATCGTAAACTCGATCAGCGCGTCCGCCGACCGCAGCACTGGCGCGGCGTCGGCCACCACGCTGACGCCATTCTTGCCGAGCCCCGCCAATTCGCCGGCATCGCGGCCGATCACGGCGGAATCCGGTGCATCGACTGCACCGGCCAGCATCACGCCCTTGGTCGCAGCGACGGTATGAATGAGGGTGCGGCCCATGCGCCCGCCGGCGCCGGCGATCACCACTCGCAAATCGGAATCTGCCCCGGCCATTGTTCTTCCACGCGTTTGTCTAGGCGGTATAGCGGGGCGGTGTCAGGCCAGCAACACGAGACAGCACCGCTCACCCTTTAAAACCGCTCGCCGTCGTAACCCTCAGTCACGATGACATCGGCCTCAGCCTTGCCGTCCCGCAATTTCTTCGCTGCCTGGTATTCGGGCGAACGGTAGCAGGCGAGCGCGGCCTCAAAGCTTGGAAACTCGAGCACCACGATCCGGCTGCGCGCGCTCCCCTCCATCACGTCGCGACGGCCGCCACGGACAAGATAGCGTGCGCCGAACTTGCCGAATGGCGCCTGATTGGCGAGCAGGTATGGCTTGTAGGCATCGGCGTCGGGCACATCGACCTGGACGATCCAATAGCCTTTTTTGCTCGCGGCCGGCGGCGGCGACGCCGAAGCCGGCTGCGGCCCGTCGTAGCCTTCAACAATGACGAAGTCGCAAATCGAATGGGAGAACCGTAGCGGCTTGGCGCGCTGATATTCATCCGAGCGATAGCAGGCGAGCGCGGTCGCAAAATCGGGAAATTCGCGCAACACGCAACGGCCGCGGCCCCGTCCTTCGACCACTTCCATTTTGCCGCCGCGCACCAGCGCAACGCCATGATATTTTTCGTGCGCCGGCGGGGTCGCCGTCATATAGGCCTTATAGCCTTCCGGGTTGCTGATATCGATTTGCGGAATCCAGTAGCCTTTGGGCATGGCCATCGCGCTCCGTTACACTCTCACGCTCTTTTTTTTGTCGCCGCAGCGGCGATTTCGGCGACGATCGCCTCCGCCGCGGCTTTGGGGGCGGCGGCGGCAATGATCGGGCGTCCGACCACGAGATAATCGGCGCCGGCGGCGATCGCCGCAGCCGGGGTCGCCACGCGCTTTTGATCGCCTGCGCCGCTACCGGTGGGGCGTATCCCGGGTGTGACCAAGGTCAGTCCAGCGCCGACAATGCGGCGCAGGTTGGCGACCTCCTCCGGCGAACAGACGAGCCCGTCGACGCCAATGTCACAAGCCTGCATCGCGCGGCGCGCCGCCAGTTCGGCGACTGTCGTGGCATAGGCCGCCTCCTTCAGATCGGCATCATTGAGCGAGGTCAGCACGGTCACCGCGAGAATGCGCAGATTGTGCTCGCGCGCGGCGACCGCGGCCTGCATCACCTGCGGATAAGCATGGACGGTGAGGAAGCTTGCGCCAAGGCCGGCAACGCTTTTCACCCCGGCCGCCACCGTATTGCCGATGTCGTGCAGCTTGAGATCAAGGAAGACGCGCTTGCCGGACTGCGCAAGCTTGTGCGCATAATCGAGCCCGCCGGCAAAGGCGAGCTGATAACCGATTTTATAGAACGACACGGCATTGCCAAGCTGCGCGACCATCGCCTGCGCCGCGTCAAGCGATGTGACATCCAAGGCGACAATCAGACGTTCGCGGGGGTCCATTCCTGCTCCCGTTGGCAAACTCGAAATCTCTTTAATCCATCATACCGGCCAATTCGACCAGCCGTCGCATGGCCGCCCGCAGCGCCGCCGCGAGCGCTTCATCTTTCAAATTATCATCGTTATCGAAGGCCAGTTCGGCGCGCGGTACGCTAACCTGTTCCGGGATGACCAAGGCGCCGCAGCCGAGTTCAAGAACTTGCCGCAGCGCCATCAACGAGCGAATGCCGCCGCCGCCCCCACTCGTCGCCGAACCAAGCGCAAACACCCGGCCTTTAAAAGCGGCATAAGTCGGTTCGCCGCGTTCGCGCACGCGCGACACCCAATCGATGGCGTTTTTCAGAAGCGGCGTGACCGAGGCGCTGTATTCCGGACTAGTGATAAAGACGCCGCGATGCGCAACGAGCGCCTGCCGCAGCTTGAGCGCCGCGACCGGCGGGCCGGAAGCGGTCGCCAAATCGGCATCGAACAGCGGTAATTCATAATCTTCGAGCGAAATGCGCGTGACTTCGGCGTCGAGCAACGCCAGTTCCTTGGCGGCGAGCGCGGCGAGCCGCGCATTATGCGAGCCGGTGCGCAGCGAGCCGGGTATGACGAGAATTTTTGGGGCTGACATTGAGCGCAGATATCGGATGTCGGTGGTCAGATGTCGGAGATCGGAACAACGAAACTAAGCGTGACATCTGTCATCTGACCTCCGTCATCTGACATCTGAGCTCCGATAGACCCAAACGCGCGCCGGCGGAATGTTCATCCAGATGCGCTCGGAAGCCTCCACCGAAAAACCGCCAAGCCGTTTCGGCAGCGGCGCCGCGACCGAATAGGTAAATTGCACGAATGGCGCGCCGGGCAGCATGAGATCGAAGGCGTCGCGGATGAGCCGCAAGCGCATCGTGATCGGTTTGGTGATCAGCGGCAGCCCGGAGACTACGGCGGCGGCGGGCTGCAGCAGCAAAGTCTCGAGCATGCGGCGCATGCTGTAGGCATCGCCTTGCACCAGGGTGGCTTGCGGATAACGGGCGCGCAAAATCCGGCAGAACGCCGGGTTAGATTCGACCAGAACCAGGCGCGAAGCATCGACGCCGGCCTGGACCAAAGCGTCGGTGACCGGTCCGGTTCCCGGACCCAATTCCACGACCGGCCCGCTCGACCGCGGATCGACGTAGCGCGCCATGGTGCGGGCCAAGATTCTACCCGACGGGGTAACCGCGCCCGTGGATAACGGACGTTCGATCCAGGAGCGGATAAAGCGCACTTCGTCGTCGAGCCGAATGCCGCGCTTGAGCTCGAAGCGCTTTATCTGTTGCTCGATCTTGCGGCCGATGCCGTCGCGCTTTTGCTCAAACAACCGAATTTGGCGTTCGATCTTGCGCTCAATGAGAGTTTTTCTGACTTCCAGGAGGCGAAGCTGCCGCCCAATTTTTCGCTCGAACGATTGTATGGCGGGCAATGGCATGGCACCCACGCGACAAAGATGCTTCGGTTATTTAAGACATTTACATCACAAAAACCATAGAGCGCGCTCAAGTGGCGCCGGCGCGGCCGCCGAGCCCATCCAGGAACTCCTTGACCTTGCCGAGGAATCCGGAGGATTCCGGCTGCGTCTCGCTGGACGACAGGCGTTCAAATTCAGCCAGCAACTCCCGCTGCTTCTTGGTGAGCTTCTGCGGAGTTTCGACCACCACCTGGACATACATGTCGCCGCTCTGGCGTGAGCGGAGCACCGGCATGCCTTTGCCGGTGAGGCGGAAGCGGCGGCCGGATTGCGTGCCCTCCGGCACTTTCACTTTGGTCTTGCCGCCGTCGATCGTCGGTACTTCGAATTCGCCGCCGAGCGAGGCCGTCACCATCGAAACCGGAACGCGGCAGTGCAGGTCGGCGCCTTCGCGCTGGAAGAACGGATGCGCGCCGAGCGACAAAAATATGTAAAGATCGCCGGGCGGCCCGCCGCGCACGCCGGCTTCGCCTTCGCCAGCGAGCCGGATGCGGGTGCCATCCTCGACGCCCGTCGGAATATTCACTGACAGCGTGCGTTCGCGGGTGACGCGCCCGGAGCCGGCGCATGAAGCGCATGGCGTGTCGATCGACTGGCCGCGACCGTGACAATTCGGGCAGGTGCGTTCGAGCGTGAAAAAGCCCTGGGCGTGACGCACCCGGCCGTGGCCGCCGCACATCGGACAGGTCTTCGGCTTGGTGCCGGCCTTGGCGCCGGACCCCGAGCACGCTTCACAAGTGACTGATGTTGGAATGCGGATCTGCGCCGTCTTGCCGTTGAAGGCTTCCTGGAGCGTAATCTCCATGTTGTAACGCAAATCGGCGCCGCGCTCGCGGCCGCTCGAGCGCCCGCGCCCGGCCGACATGCCGAAAATGCCTTCAAACAAATCGGAAAAGGTGGTGCCGAAATCGGCACCGAACCCGGCCGGGCCGTTGCCCATTCCGTGCTCGAACGCGGCATGGCCAAAACGGTCGTAAGCGGCGCGCTTGTCCGGATCTTTCAAGACCTCATAGGCCTCGTTGATCTCCTTGAAGCGATGTTCGGCCGTCTTGTCGCCGGGATTGCGATCGGGATGGCATTGCATCGCATACTTGCGAAAGGCGGCCTTGATCTCGCCATCGCTGGCCGTGCGGTCGATCGCTAGTGTCTCGTAGTAGCAGCGCTTGGCCATATCCGATCTAGTCGTAACGAGGATCATAATCGATCAGACCGCGCAGACCTCTCTGCCAAACGGCCTGTAGGTCGTCATAGATA
>JBPYFG010000281.1:0-2582 GCA_051986365.1 Xanthobacteraceae bacterium | reverse complement strand
TGACCTTGTATTCCTCGCACGGCACCGCGAAACACATGCGCAGGAAATTCGAGGCGTAGTCGAGCTTGTTATTCGGATACATGAACGGCTGGCCGATCGAATATTTGTAGGCCATGGCCGCCAGCGTTGGCATTTTCGCGATCATGCGGATCGACGCGATCATGCGCTGGGTCGGGTCGGTGATGTCGGTGGAGTCGTGATAGAAGGCCGAAAGCGCGCCGACGCAGCCGACCATCACCGCCATCGGATGCGCATCGCGCCGGAATCCTTGAAAAAACCGGCTCATCTGCTCGTGAACCATGGTGTGATGGGTCACGCGATCGACGAAGTCGGCTTTTTGCGCCGCCGTCGGCAACTCCCCGTAAAGAAGGAGGTAGCAGGTTTCGAGAAAATCGCCGTGTTCGGCGAGGTCGGCAATCGGGTAACCGCGATAAAGCAGGATGCCCTGGTCGCCGTCGATGTAGGTGATCTTGGACTCGCAGCTCCCAGTAGACGTGAAGCCGGGATCGTAGGTGAAGATGCCGGCTTCGGCGTAGAGCTTGCTCACATCCAGCACTTCGGGGCCCAGCGTGCCGTCGTAAACGGGAAACGAATAGTTCTTACTGCCGAGCGTGATGGTGCCGGTCTTGATGTTGGCGCCGGTTTTTGCGTCCATGGTTTTACCCTTCGATATGCGACTGCCGAAACCGATAGATCGCCCGCGGGCCCGGGCTACTCCAAAGGTCGATCTCGCCTAGCTTAAGCCGCTGTGCACTGCAAGATAATAGCCAATTGTCGCCCCGGAAGAGCCGGGCGGCACGAATACACCCGGCCGAACGCCGTTCACGATAGCAGGCTAACCCGCCAGTTACGCGGTCTGATCGGCAAGGCGACCGAGGCTCTCGCTCTTACCGAGGACGATGAGTACCTCGAAAATTCCGGGCGACGTCGTTCGCCCAGTCAGCGCCGCGCGCAATGGCTGCGCCACCGCGCCGAGCTTAGCGCCACGGCGGTCGGCAAAGTCGCGCACGGCGCGCTCGGTGGTCTCCGTGGTCCAGGGCTCAACCCCGGCAAGTTCGGCGGCAACCTCACGCAGAAGCGCGCGCGCATCCGGGTTGAGAATGCCTTCCGCCTTCTCGTCGAGCTGTATGGGGCGGCCGGCCCACAGGAAACGCGCGCCATCGATGATGTCGATGAGCGTCTTGGCGCGTTCCTTCAGGCTGGGCATGGCGGCGAGCCACTGTTGGCGGAGCGAGGGCGTGATCTTGGTCGCGAGTTCACCGCCGTCGGCAAGGTGGGGCAACAGGCGTTCGATAGCTTGCAGCAAGTCGGCGTCGCCCGTCTGCCGGATGTAATGGCCGTTGAGGTTTTCAAGCTTGGCAAAATCGAAACGCGCAGGCGAACGCCCGATCTGCGGCAGGTCGAAAGCCGCGATCATTTCCTCGGTCGAGAAGATTTCCTGATCGCCATGGCTCCAGCCGAGCCGCACCAGGTAATTGCGCAAGGCCGCGGGCAGATAGCCCATCGCGCGATAGGCATCGATGCCGAGCGCCCCATGCCGTTTCGATAATTTCGAGCCGTCCGGTCCGTGGATCAGCGGAATATGCGCCATCACCGGCACCGCCCAGCCGAGCGCATCGTAGATCTGCTTCTGCCGCGCGGCATTGGTGAGATGATCGTCGCCCCGGATCACATGCGTGACCGCCATGTCGTGATCGTCGACCACGACCGCGAGCATGTAGGTCGGCGTGCCGTCGGAACGGAGCAACACCAGATCATCCAGATTTTCGTTCTGCCAGACGACCCGGCCCTGAACCTGATCCTCGATCACGGTTTCGCCGGTGAGCGGCGCCTTGAGCCGGATCGCCGGCTTTACCCCGGGCGGCGCTTCGCTCGGATCGCGGTCGCGCCAGCGGCCGTCATAAAGCTTAGCCCGACCTTCGCGGCGAGCCACCTCGCGCATTTGCGCGAGCTCCTCGGGGCTGGCGTAGCAGCGGTAAGCGCTTCCGGACGCCAAGAGCTGCTCCGCCACTTCGCGGTGCCGCTGCGAGCGCGCGAACTGGTAGATGGTGTCGCCGTCCCAGTCGATGCCAAGCCAGGATAGCCCATCGAGGATGGCGTTGATGGCGGCCTCCGTGGAGCGCTCGCGATCGGTGTCCTCGATGCGCAAGAGCATTTTTCCGCCGCGGCCGCGGGCGTAAAGCCAATTGAATAGAGCGGTGCGCGCCCCGCCGATATGCAGGAAGCCGGTGGGCGAGGGGGCAAAGCGGGTGACGACAGTCATGCTCGGTGGATTTGATCCGGCAGATTTGAGATCGCGCGCAAATTTGGAAACGAACGTCCCTGTACCACATATAACTGGCAAAAGGATGAAGGCGCTCACTGGGCTGGGTTGGGCTGGTCTTGACCCGAGCGCCCGACTTGTTCAATCCGAAGGCTTAACGCGTGCCGTAAACGCCTGGGCAGCACGGCTGCTGCCGCAATCCGCGCGCTTGGTGATGATTATTGGCCGATAGACATGTCCGTCGCTGAAAACACAACGCGCGAAGCGGGTGGGGATTTCATCCGCGATATCGTGCGCGCCGATCTTGCATCTGGCCGGC
>JBPYFG010000280.1:0-2410 GCA_051986365.1 Xanthobacteraceae bacterium | reverse complement strand
TTCGGCTTTGCCGAGGAGTTCGACATCGAGCGCAAATTCCGCGAGACCAGGCTCTATACCGTGGCGCCGATCTCGACCAATCTGGTGCTGTCCTATATCGCCGAGCATGTGCTCGGCCTGCCAAGGTCGTATTGATGGTCGCCCGTCATCCTGAGGTGGCCGCGAAGCGGCCCTCGAAGGATGCATGGGCCGTCGCCCTTCGAGGCTCGCTGCGCTCGCACCTCAGGGTGACGGAATGCAGGAATAATAAATGACCCTCCCGCTCTCCGGCCTCCTTGTCGTTTCGCTTGAACAGGCGGTCGCGGCGCCGATGTGCACCTGCCGACTCGCCGATGCCGGCGCGCGGGTGGTCAAGGTTGAGCGGCCGGAGGGCGATTTCGCGCGCGGCTACGACGATCTCGTGCACGGCGAGTGCAGCTATTTCGTCTGGCTCAACCGCGGCAAGGAATCGGTCGTGCTCGATCTCGGCAACACGGCGGACAAGGCGCTGCTTGAGGCGATGATCGCCCGCGCCGACGTGTTCGTGCAGAATTTGAAACCAGGCGCGATCGCCAAGCTCGGTTTCGAAATCGCGCGGCTGCGGCGCCAATATCCGCGGCTGATCTGCTGCTCGATCTCGGGCTTCGGCGAGACCGGCCCGCTGGCGATGCGCAAATCCTATGACATGTTGATCCAGGCCGAATCCGGCCTTGCTTCCGTCACCGGCACGAGCGAGCCGGCGCGGGTCGGCGTCTCCGTGGTCGACATCGCCGCTGGCATGAATGCCTACGAGGCGATCCTGGAAGCGCTGATCGCGCGGCAACGCAGCGGGCAAGGTGCGGCGCTATCGATCGCGATGTTCGACGCCATGGCCGATTGGATGACGGTGCCGCTGTTGCAGCAGGAGGCGGGAGCGCCGCCGCGGCGGATCGGCCTGGCGCATACCTCAATCTCGCCTTACGGCGCGTTCCGCAGCCGCGACGGCGTCGCCATTCTCATCTCAATCCAAAACGATCGCGAATGGCGCGTGCTCGCCGAAAAAGTTCTCGGCGATGCCGCGCTCGCCGCCGATCCTGACTTCGCCACCAATGTCGAGCGCGTCAGACGCCGCGCGGAAACCGACGGCAGGGTCGCCAAGGCTTTCGCTATCATCGATGCGGCGCTGCTCGAGCAAAAGCTCGCCGCCGCCGACATCGCCTTTGCCCGCGTCAACACGCCGGCGGACCTGTCGCGTCATCCGCATCTGCGCCGTATCAGGATCGGCACGCCAAGCGGGCCAGTGTCCTATCCGGCGCCGCCGCGGCACGATACCGACACGCGCCGCTACGGCCCAGTACCGGCGATCGGCGAGCACACCGATAAAGTGCGCGCGGAGTTTATGGCGGCGCATGCTTAATGAGGTCATGGCCGGGCACAGCCGTTCGAAGAACGGCGTCGCTTCGCTCGCCTATTGTCCCGACTGTCTCGATTCGCGAAACTCGCTCCTCGCTTTCCTCTCCCCGCGAGCAGGGAGAGGAATCGATGGCGAAATCGGGAAGGATAATGTGTGATGGACATCGGCTTTATCGGTCTCGGCAATATGGGCGCGCACATGGTGCGACGGCTGGTGGAGGCCGGGCATAAGGTGGTGGTTTACGACACGCGCCAGGAAGCGATCGGCAATCTCGCCGTGCGCGGCGCTGTCGCGGCGCGCTCGCCGAAGGAAGTCGCCGACGTGGTCGAAACAGTCATGGCGAGCCTGCCGACGCCCGACATCGTTCTCAAAGTTGCGACTGGGCCTAACGGCGTCATCGAAGGCAAACGCGTGAAGCGTTTCGTCGACCTTTCCACCACCGGCGCCGTGATGGCGCAGCGCATCTTTAAGGCGCTTGCCGCCCGCAACATTGTGCAGATCGATGCGCCGGTTTCTGGAGGCGTGCGCGGCGCCGAAAAAGGCACGGTCGCGGTGATGGCGTCCGGTCCGCGCGCCGATGTCGAAGCGGTCGAGCCCGCGCTCAAAGTGATCGGCAAATTCTTTTACATCGGCGAGCGGCCCGGCGCCGGCCAGACGATGAAGCTCTGCAACAACGTGCTCTCAGCCGCGGCGATGGCGGCGACGTCGGAATCCATGGTGACGGGTGTGAAGGCCGGGCTCGATCCGCGCATCATGCTTGACGTGATCAATGCCAGTTCCGGGCGCAGCACCGCGACCGAACAAAAATTTCCCGAAGTCGTCCTGCCGCGGACCTTCAATCAGGGATTCACGGCGGGATTGATGCTCAAGGACGTGAACCTTTTCATCTCGGAGGCCAAGGCCCTCGGGATTCCGATCCAAGTAATCGAGGCCGTCGCCGCGATGCTGAAGCTTGCTTGCGACGAACTCGGTCCCGAGAAGGACATCAGCCAGATCGTACAGCCGCTCGAACAGCGCGCCGGCGTCGAAGTGCGCGCG
>JBPYFG010000279.1:0-12442 GCA_051986365.1 Xanthobacteraceae bacterium | reverse complement strand
GGCATGAATTCCGTCAGGCGTTGCGGCCTTCCAGCACGCAAAGTGGTGACGGATGAGCCTTCGATCAAATCAAGGATTTTGGAGCGGGCGATGGGATTCGAACCCACGACCCCAACCTTGGCAAGGTTGTGCTCTACCCCTGAGCTACACCCGCGTCCGAGAAGAGTAGTGCGGCCATCGGCACGGTTGGGCGTGGCCGAGCCGCCATCAAGCTATGCCAAAGAGCGCATGCCTTTGCAACCCACGCGCTTTGCAACCGCGCTCGTCCGGCATTATCAATCGTGCTCCGATGCCCGCCACGCCGGAGGAACTTTTCGCCTGTCCTGGGCACGCTTGAAGATTGCGTGCAGTCATTTGTCTTGCTTCAGTGCAGCGCGCCCGTGGGGCGACAGAAATTCGCCTTGCGATGCCTTGACCGAAACCACACTCCACGTGGCAAAGTCCTCAGCGCCGACGCGCGTCGCGTCGGCACAGCTCTGATAATGGGGACGAGTTTAATGAACACGAATTCGCCGATGGATATGCGCGAATTAACTGGCAATGAAACGGCATCGGTGGCAGGGGGCGCTGTGCTCGGGGCGATCCCGGGCTACTCCGCGCCGCTGCCAAGCGGCCTGTTCGTAAACGGCGGTATGTGCACCTGGATTAACGGGTTAGGGACCTGCCAAAGTAACTACGTAGGATCGGACGGCGCGGTGTATTAGTACCGGAGACTCGACGTCCCGACCTTTCGCCTCGACGCCTCGGCTTTTCGCCGGGGCGTCAACGCCGATTTTGCAAGCGCGCCCGTCCGGCATTATCAAGCGAGCTAAAGCGAAATGGTTTTGGATTGAATCGGCATTTCGCTTTAGCTTCTTGTTTGGGCATGATCTTTTCCGAAAACCGGTAACCACTTTTCGGGATCATGCCGTAATGCCCGCCACGCCGGACGAACTTTTCGCTTATCTCGACACGCTCGGGATCGCGCACAAGACCGTTACCCATCCGGCGGTGTTCACGGTCGAGGAGGCGCGCGATTTACGCGGCGCCATCGCCGGCGGCCATACCAAGAATCTGTTTCTGCGCGACAAGAAGGGTGCGGCCTATCTTGTGGTTGCGCCCGAAGACGCGGCGATCGAGCTGCGTCCGCTGCATCGCCTGCTCGGCGCCTCAGGACGGTTTTCATTCGGCTCGGCTGAGCTGATGCAAGAGGCGCTCGGCGTCCTGCCCGGCTCGGTCACCCCGTTCGCGGTCATCAATGATAGGGATCACCGTGTGACTATCGTGCTCGACGCGGCGCTGCTGGCGCATGAGGCGCTCAATTTTCATCCTTTGGTGAATACTGCGACGACGACGATTTCGCGCGACGGCTTGCTGAAGTTCCTAACGGCGACCGGCCATGAGCCGCGCATCGAAGTCCTCTCCGTCGCGCCGGGGTGAAACCCCCGATTGCATTTCGGTGATTTTCTTACCATTTAATCAGCCAGATGGGCCAATTTGCCGGCCCCGCGGGGGAATGCGGGCAAGAACGCGAATATAAGGTCAGGGCAGAGAACGAGCAGAACGCGACATGTTGCAATCAGCTGGAACGGCCACCACAGAAGTGTCGGTCAAGGACACGACGACGCAGACCTTTGTCAAAGACGTCATCGAAGAATCCAAGCGCCAGCCGGTGCTGGTGGATTTCTGGGCCGACTGGTGCGGTCCGTGCAAGCAGCTGACGCCGGTTCTGGAGAAGGCCGTCAAAGCGGCCAAGGGCAAGATCAAACTCGTTAAGATGGATATCGAGAAACACCCCTCGATTCCGTCCCAGATGGGTATTCAATCGATCCCGGCGGTGATCGCTTTCGTCAACGGCCAGCCAGTCGACGGCTTTATGGGTGCGCTGCCGGAGACTCAGGTGGTCGCCTTTCTGGAGCGGCTGACCAAAGACCGCATCCGCGGCGAAGCCAAAGAGTTGCTCAATGCCGCCGACGCGGCGCTTGCCGCGGGCGATGCCGCCGGCGCGGCGGAGCTTTATGCGCAAATCCTTGCCGAGGACGGTTCCAACGTGCCGGCGCTGGCGGGCTTGGTGCGCTGCTACGTGCAGACCGGCGCGCTCGATCGCGCACGGCAAACGCTGGCGATGATTCCGGCCGGAAAGCAAAACGACGCCGCGGCAGCCGCGGCGCGCGCCGCGCTTGAGCTCGCCGAGCAGGCCAAAACTGTGGGGCCGATTGCCGAGCTTGAACAGAAGGTCGCCGCCAATTCGCTCGATCATCAGGCGCGCTTCGATCTGGCGCTCGCGCTCAACGGCGAAGGCCGCCGGCTCGAGGCGCTCGAACATCTGCTGGCGATCGTTAAGCGCGACCGCAAATGGAACGATGACGGCGCGCGCAAGCAGCTTGTGCAATTGTTCGACGCCTGGGGTCCGACTGATGAAGCGACGATCGAAGGCCGTAAACGGCTCTCCTCGGTCCTGTTCGCTTAAACGTTTGCGTCGGTCCAAAGAGACGACGATACTGCAACCCGTATAGTCGATGCCGCGAGTTTCGGTGCCGTCGCAGGGCGGAGTGCGACATGCCGATGAACACGACCTACAAAGGGCCGGACGCGCTGCCTGATGTGATTGCGGTGTTTCCGCTGCCGGGCGCGTTGCTCTTGCCCAGGGGTCAGATGCCCCTGAACATTTTCGAGCCGCGCTATTTGGCGATGATCGAGGACGCGTTGCATTCGTCGCGTCGCATGATCGGCATGATCCAGCCCGATCCGGCCCATCCGGGCGCGGATCAGAACAAGCCGAACCTGTTTCGGATCGGCTGCCTCGGCCGCATCACCCAATTTGCTGAGAGCGGCGACGGCCGCGATCTGATCCATCTCACCGGTATTGCCCGCTTTCGCATCGAGGAAGAATTGCCGGTCAGCACGCTCTATCGGCAATGCCGCGTCAGCTATCAGCCGTTCGTCGACGATTTCGTTGCCCGCAAAGGCGAGGAACAGGTCGATCGCAAGGCGCTGTTGCGCGCTTTGACCGAATTCCTCAAAGCCAACGATCTTAAGGCCGACTGGGAGGGCATCGAAAACGCGCCCAATGAAGCCTTGGTCAACGCGCTCGCGATGATGTCGCCGTATGACGTGGCCGAAAAGCAGGCCATGCTGGAAGCGCCCGACTTGAAGACCCGCGCCGAAATCCTGGTCGCGGTCACCGAGATCGAGCTTGCCAAGAGCAAGACGCCGGGTGAAACACCATTGCAGTAATGCGGTCCTTTTGAGGTGTGATTGCACTGGAGCTGATGATGTCCGATCGTCCCGCCGATAGCGTCGATCCCAAATTGCTCGAAATCCTGGTCTGTCCGCTGACCAAAACGCCGCTCGAATATGACGCGCAGAAACAAGAATTGATCTCGCGCGCGGCCAAGCTCGCTTATCCGATCCGCGACGGCATTCCGATCATGCTGCCCGAGGAGGCGCGACGGATCGATTGAGGTCAAAAGCGTGCAGTGGTGCCGTCATGCCCGGCCATAGCCGTGCGAAGAACGGCGTCGCTTCGCTCGCTTATTGTGCCGGGCATCCACGTTTTTCACGATGGCGGATGCCTAAGACGCCATGACGAAATCGGGCATAGCGGGAGCGAAAGCATGATCAAAATCTGGGGCCGTAATACTTCGTCGAATGTGCAGAAGGTCATGTGGGCGGTCGGCGAGATCGGCTTGCCGCATCAGCGTATCGATATCGGCGGACCGTTCGGCCAAAACCGCGAGCCGACTTATCTCGCCATGAATCCGAACGGACTTGTGCCAACGCTCGAGGAAGAGGACGGCTTCCTGTTGTGGGAATCAAATACCGTGGTTCGTTATCTCGCCGCCAAGCACAAAGCGACGATGCTTGAACCCGCGGATTTGCGCAAACGCGCGCTCGCCGGCAAGTGGATGGATTGGCAGCTCAGCGTTGCCGGCCCGGCGATCTCCGGACTGTTCTGGGGCCTTATCCGCACGCCGCCGGAAAAGCGCGATCATGCGGCCATCGACGATTCGAAGACCAAGACGATCGCCGCGATGACGATCATGGATCAACAATTGGCGAAGACCGCCTATCTCGCCGGCGACGAATTCTCATATGGCGACATTCCGGTCGGCATCATTGCCTACCGCTATCGCCAGCTTGCCCCGAACCGTCCGGCGTTGCCGCATTTCGAACGCTGGTATGCGGCAATTTCCGCGCGCCAGGCGTTCAAGGATCACGTTGGCGCAGTGCCGCTGACCTGACTTTTCCCGGGCGCAGCGCAGCACGCAAGTGGTGCGCTGCAGACTCGGGATCGTATCACACGTTGAGTTTGCGACGTTCCCGGATCAGCGGTGCACCGTGTCCGGGGAACGCAGGAAATGCTTTTATTCCGCGGCGGCGCGGGCGCCGGCCGAATGCGCCGAGACGATGTAATCCATCGCCGCCTGGACGCCGCCCTTTTTGTGCGGAATACCGGCGAGCGCGAGCGCCATTTCGGTTGCCGCCAGCGCGCCGACCTGCCAGCCATCGTTGACGTCGCCAAGATGCCCGATGCGAAAATATTTCTTGGCATACGGACCGAAGCTGGCGCCGTAGGAAATGTTGAACATGTCCAGCGCCAGGTTGCGAAAGGCGTCGGCGTCGTGGCCGTCAGGCAGCAGCACGGCGGTGACCGTCGGCGAATAATATTTCGGATCCCGGCAGAGGATTTCGAGGCCCCAAGCGCGCACCGCGCGGCGCGTGGCTTCGGCAAGGCGCGCATGCCGCGCGAACACGTTGTCGAGACCTTCCTCGTGCAGCATCTCGATCGACACCGCGAGACCTTGCAGCATTTGCGTCGCCGGTGTGTAGGGAAAGAAGCCGATCTTGTTCATGGTCAGCATCTCGTCCCAGGCCCAGAACGACTTCGGCAGTTTCGACGTCTTCGCAGCGGCAAGCGCCTTGTCGCTGACCGCGTTGAACGACATGCCGGGCGGCAGCATCAGGCCCTTTTGCGCGCCGCCAATCGTAACGTCGACACCCCATTCATCGTGCCGGTAATCGGTCGAAGCCAGCGACGATATGGTATCCACCATCAGCAGTGCCGGATGGCCTGCGGCATCGATCGCTTTGCGGATTGGTTCAATCGGCGATAGACAGCCGGTCGCGGTTTCGTTGTGCAGCACGCAAACGGCTTTGATTTCACGCGCCTTGTCCTTGCGCAGATATTCTTCTACCTTGCCCGCGTCAGCGCCGGTGCGCCAGTCGCCGGGAATGAACTCAGGCTTGAGCCCGAGTTTTTGCGCCATCACTTTCCACAGCGTCGCAAACTGCCCGGTCTCGACCATCAGCACATGGTCGCCCGGCGATAAAGTATTGACCAGCGCCGCTTCCCAAGCCCCAGTGCCGGTCGCGGTGTAGATGATCACCGGGCTCGTGGTCTTGAAAATGGTCTTGATGCCGTCCAGGCATCGCTTGGCCAGTTTGGCGAATTCGGGACCACGATGATCGATGATCGGGGTGTCCATCGCCCGCAGCACGCGGTCGGGCAGCGGCGTCGGCCCCGGAATCTGCAAAAAGTGACGCCCGACGGCGCGCGACGAGTTCTGCGGCATTTTCGGCACTCCTGCGGACGGGTGGATAAAGCCGGACGGTAAAGAGCCGGATGGAACGAGCCTTAAGCGCGCGTCCGAGGCGCTCGCGGCTTGTGGCGTTGAATAGCGAATGCGACATTCGGGTCAAGCCCCGATCCTAGTCATGGCTGGCGCGCCAACGCGCGCGGGCAATCGCCCAAACACAAGAAGGAGACAGTCTTGGCGGCGACGCTGTTGCCAGCGCTCGAAAAAACGCTCGAACGGCGGCTCAAGGCGGAGCAAACCGGCGATGTGCGCTTCGACGCGTTCACGCGCGGGCGCTACGCCACCGACGCCTCGCACTATCAAATCATGCCGCTTGGCGTGGTCACGCCGCGATCGGTCGCCGACGCCGAAGGCGCACTCGCCGTTTGCCGGTCCGAAGGCGTGCCGGTGACGCCGCGCGGCGGCGGCAGCTCGCAGGCTGGCCAGACCGTCAACCGCTCGGTGATCCTCGATTGCTCGCGCTATCTCAACCGGATCATCGACATTGACGCCGCGGAGCGCCGTTGCCTGGTCGAGCCGGGCATCGTGCTGGACGAACTCAACCGCGCGCTTAAGCCGCACGGCCTGTGGTTTCCAGTCGACATTTCCACCGCCTCGCGCGCCACCATTGGTGGCATGGTTGGCAACAATTCCTGCGGCGCGCGCTCGTTGCGCTACGGCAATACCCGCGAAAATGTTCTGTCGATCGATGCGGTTCTCGCCGACGGCACGCGCGCGCATTTCGGCCGCATCGGCGAGGCCGGCGTCGACGTGCCGCCGGGGCTCGTTCGCGATCTTCTCGCCATCGCCGCTCGCGAGGCGAACGAGATCGAACGGCAATTTCCGAAAGTGCAGCGCCGAGTCGGCGGCTACAATCTCGACGCGCTCGTGCCCGGGCGCAACGACGTCAACCTCGCGCATCTTCTGGTCGGCTCGGAAGGCACGCTCGCTTTTTCGACCCGGATCGAACTCAAGCTGTCGCCGCTGCTCGGACCGCGCGCGGTCGGCGCCTGCCATTTCGGCAGCTTTCATGAAGCGATGGCCGCGGCGCAGCACATCGTCGCGCTTAAGCCGATCGCGGTCGAACTGATCGACCGCACCATGCTTGGGCTTGCGCGCGAGATCGCGATCTTCAGGCCGACCGTCGATGCATTTTTGCGCGGCGATCCCGAGGCGATCCTGTTCGTCGAATTTGCCGAGGATCGTGAGGAAAACACACGCCGGCTCAAGGCGCTCGCGGCGCTGATCGGCGATCTCGGCCTCTCATGGGACAAAACCGGCGCCAAATGGGGCGGCGTTGTCGACGTGCTCGATCCCAAATTGCAGGCGGCGATCGGCGAGGTCCGCACCGCGGGGCTCAACATCATGATGTCGATGAAGCAGGAGGGCAAACCGATCTCCTTTGTCGAGGATTGCGCCGTTCCGCTCGAACATCTCGCCGACTACACCGCGCGGTTGACGGAGATCTTCGAGAAAAACGGCACGCGTGGCACCTGGTACGCCCATGCCGCGGTCGGCTGCCTGCATGTGCGGCCGGTGCTCAACCTGCGCCTTGAAAAAGATGTGCGCGCCATGCGCGCTATCGCCGAGGAAGCCTTCGCCATGGTGCGCGCCTACAAGGGCTCGCATTCCGGCGAGCATGGCGACGGCGTCGTGCGCTCGGAATTCCATGAAGCAATGTTTGGTGGAAAGCTGGTGCATGCATTCGAGGAGGTGAAGGACTGCCTCGATCCGCAGCATCTGTTCAATCCCGGCAAAATCGTCCGGGCGCCGAAATTCGACGATCGCGAAAATTTTCGTTACGCGCCCGGCTATAGCGCCGGCGCGCTCGAAACTGCGCTCGACTGGTCGGCTTATCCAGGCACCGGCGGCGGCTTTCAGGGCGCCGTCGAAATGTGCAACAACAACGGCGCCTGCCGCGCACTTGCAGTCGGCGTCATGTGCCCAAGTTACCGCGTCACCCGCGACGAGCGCGACGTGACGCGCGGGCGCGCCAATACGCTTCGCCTCGCTATCACCGGCCAGCTCGGACCGGATGCGCTCACATCCGATCAAATGGCCAAGACGCTTAAGCTTTGTGTCTCCTGCAAGGCCTGCCGCCGCGAATGCCCAACCGGCGTCGACATGGCGCGGATGAAAATCGAGGTGTTGCGGGCGCGGGCGCAGAAATTCGGTCTGTCGCTGCACGACCGTCTGATCGGCAATCTGCCGCGCTATGCGCCTTATGCCGCGCGTTTGCGCTGGCTATTGAATCTGCGCGACCGGCTTCCTGGCGCTGCGGCACTGTCGGAAGCGATTGCGCAGTTTGCCGCGCAGCGCCCACTGCCGAAATGGCGCAGGGACTATGTCCGTGACGACGAGCAGTTTATCGCTTCCGCCGGCAAGCCGGCGCGGGACGAAGTCGTCCTGTTCGCTGACACGTTCAATCGCTACTTCGAGCCGGAGAACGTGCGTGCGGCGATCGCGGTGCTCGCCGCCGGCGGCTGTCAAGTTCGGATAGCGCGCCCGAACAATGGCGGACGGCCATTGTGCTGCGGTCGCACCTTTCTGGCGGTCGGCAATACCGATGCGGCGCGAGGCGAGGCCGAGCGCACGCTCGCGGCGTTAAAGCCGCAGCTCGCGCGCGGCCTGCCGATTATCGGGCTTGAGCCAAGCTGCGTGTTCAGCTTTCGCGACGAGATTCCGGCGCTGCTCAAAAACGACACGGCGAGAAAGGCCGCCGGCCGATTCGTGCTGCTTGAGGAATTTTTGGCCGCCGAGTCCGCGACGGGAAAGCTCGACATCGACTTCGCACCGGTGAAAAAGCGCGCGCTGTTGCACGGCCATTGTCATCAAAAATCGTTCGGCGCAATGGGCGCAGTGGAAAAGACGCTAAAACTCGTCCCCAGCCTGGACGTGACAACGATCGAATCGAGCTGCTGCGGCATGGCCGGCGCCTTCGGCTACGATGCCGAGACGATCGACGCGTCGCGGGCGATGGGAGAGCTATCACTGCTGCCGGCAGTGCGTGAGGCGCCGGATGACGCCTTCATCGTCGCCGACGGTACGTCATGCCGTCAGCAGATCCGTGATGGAACCCGCCGCGAGGCGATGCATGTAGCCCGCGTGCTGGCGATGGCGCTAAACCATGATCCGGAAAAGTGGGCACCGGTTTTCGGAAAAGATCGTGCTCAAACAGCAAGCTAAAGCGAAATACCGAATCGAGTTAAAATTTTGCTTTAGCGGCAACAGGTGAATGAACCGCGCAAGAAGACCCACTATGCCTCGCGGCTCAGCGCGCTTTCATGCCAGCGGCGCAGCGCCAGATGGTTCACAAAAGACAGCGCATAAAAAATCGCAATCCCGGCGACCGACAGCAATAACAGCGCGGCGAACATGCGCGGTATGTTGAGGCGGTATCCGGATTCGGCGATGCGATAGGCGAGGCCCGAACCGGCGCCGGCCGAGCCAGCGGCGATCTCCGCCACCACCGCGCCGATCAGCGAGAGGCCGCCGGCGATCCGCAAGCCGCCGAGGATGTAGGGCAGGGCGGAAGGCAGCTTGAGGCGCCAGAGAACCTGGCGCCGCGATGCGCCGTAGAGCGCAAACAGATCGGCGAGATTGCGGTCCACCGAATGCAGGCCGAGCGTCGTATTCGCCAGCACCGGAAAGAAGGCGACAATCCAGGCGCAGGCGAGCACGGCCAACGGCTGCGGCAGATAGATCAGTAAGAGCGGCGCAATGGCCACGATCGGCGTCACCTGCAGGATAACGGCATAGGGGTAAAGCGAATATTCGAGCAGGCGCGATCGGTTGAACAGCACCGCCAGGCCGACGCCGCCGAATGCCGCGAGCAGGAAACCCTCCACCGTCGTCGCCAGCGTGACCAGAAGCGATTGCGACAGCAATTGCCAATCATCCACCAGCGTGCCCAGAATCAAGCCGGGGCCGGGAAGCACGTAAGGCGGAATATGGTTGATCCGCACGATCGCTTCCCAGATCAACAGCAGCATCGCGAGCACCAGGATCGGCAGCGCGATCCGCAGCACATGATCGCGCCGCTCCCGGCTGGTTCGAGCCGCGCTCACGCCCGATCTCCTGACGATTTGTCGTCGGCCATCGCTTGCGCCAGCGCAGTGGAAGCGCGGCGGCAATAGGCGGCATATTCGGCCGAGGTACGGAAGTTCTGATCGCGCGGATAGGGCGCGTCGATCGCGAGCTCTGAGGAAATCCGGCCCGGCCGTGCGCTCATCACCAGGATGCGGCTCGACAGATAGACCGATTCGAACACCGAATGCGTGACGAACACGACAGTGGTGCCGGTTGCTTGCCAGACCTGCAACAGATCGTTGTTGAGCTTAAAGCGCGTGATCTCGTCGAGCGCGGCGAACGGCTCGTCCATCAAGAGAAGTTGCGGCTCGGTGACAAGCGCGCGAGCGATTGAGACTCGCATGCGCATGCCGCCTGACAATTCACGGGGAAAAACGTGAGCGAATTTCGCAAGACCGACGCGATCGAGCGCGGCGTTGACTTGCTTCGCGGTGGTTTCGCCCGCCACGCTCTTGAGCATCAGCGGCAGTGCCGCATTGTCCAACACGCTGGCCCAGGGCATCAGCGTCGGCTCCTGGAACACGAATCCGATCTGGCTTGTCTGATCGGCCGCCATTCCGCGGGCCGACCATTCGACGCTACCTTCGCTTGGCGGACTTAAGCCCGCGATGATCCGCAGCGCTGTCGATTTACCGCAACCTGAAGGGCCGAGAAGGGAAACGAATTCGCCGGCGCGAACATCGAAATCAAGGTTCGAAAGCGCCAGCGTGCCGTTCGGAAACTTTTTGCTGACGCCGTGCAGCGCAAGCAATGAAGACGCGGGTTGCGGTTTGAGCCCTGGCGGCATTATTGCTTCGGCCGCAGATCGAGCCCGACTTTTTTGTTCACGAATTGCAGCGTGTAGCCGTTGCGATAGTCGAGGCTGGATTTGGTCACGCCGGCTCGCACCATTTCATCAAAAAAGTCCTTCATCCGCGCGTCGGTCATGGCGCCAACGCCAAGCGTTAGTGCGTCGCCGGAATCGACGATACCGTATTTTTTCAGCGCGGTAACGCAATAGGCCAGGAGCTCATCGGTCATTTCCGGGTTTTGTTCCTTGATCAGCGCATTGGCGACGCTGTTATTGCCGTACAAGTAGTTGTACCAGCCAATGATCGATGCATCGACAAAGCGCTGCACCAGGTCCGGTTTTTTGTCGATCAGCTCACGCCGCGTCTCAATCAGCGTCGAATAGGCAGAAAATCCCTGGTCGGCGAGCAAAAACACCTGCGGCGTAAAATTCGCAGCTTTGGCGACGGCGAACGGCTCCGAGGTCACATAGCCCTGCATCGCACTTTTTTTGTTGGCGAGAAACGGCTGCGGGTTAAAGGTGTAGGGCCGCACTTGCGCATCGGTAAAGCCAAAGTCGGCTTTGAGCCACTGATAAAAGGTCGGCACGCCCTCGCTGGAGATGAACAGCGTGAGCTTTTTCAGATCGGCGAATTTGTCGACGCCCTGATCCGGATGCGCGATCAGCACCTGCGGGTCCTTCTGAAACAGCGCGGCTACTTCGATCGTCGGAATCCTTTGCTCGACCGCGTCGAAGGCTTGCAGTGTATTGGCGCTCAGAAAAAAATCGATTTTGCCGACCGGCAGCAGGATGCGGTTGTTAACGCTCGGCCCGCCCGGCACGATGGTGACATCGAGGCCATATTTGCGATAAGTGCCGTCCGCCAGCGCCTGATAGAAGCCACCATGCTCGCCTTCGGCGACCCAATTGGTGCCGAACGAAACTTTATCAAGCGCCTGCGCTGCCGCCGGCGGGATTGCCGCACTGGCCAGCGCGAGAGCCATCGATCCAATCCGAAACGCAGTCGCTGGCGGCATCCGTTGCTCCTGTTCTCGGCACACGCGACAATAGAGCATGCCCGCATTAAAGTCAGAGAGATTGAGCAAGTGAGTGACGCCCCGATGCCGCTGCCGAAGCGCGATTGGCTGGAAATGACTTGGCAGGACATCGCTGATGCCACGACCGAGCACTGGATCGCAGTGCTGCCGCTGGCAGCAATCGAGCAGCACGGGCCGCATCTGCCGCTTGGCGTCGACAGTTTCATTGCCGAGGCCTATCTCGGCCGGGTGCGCGAGCTGTTGCCCGACGATCTTCCGGTCACCTTTCTGCCGATCCAGCGCGTCGGCATTTCGACCGAGCACCTCGCTTACGCGGGCACGCTGACGCTCTCGGCGCAAACCGCGATTGCCGCCTGGACCGAGTTTGGCGAGAGTCTGGCGCGCGCGGGTGTGCGCAAGCTCGTGCTCGTCACCAGCCATGGCGGCAATGTCGCCGCCATGGAACTTGTCGCGCGCGATCTGCGCGCGCGCTTGCGCATGCTGGCGGTCACCGTCGGTTGGCACCGCTTCGGTTATCCGGACAACGTGTTTTCCAGTGAAGAGAAAAAACACGGCATCCACGCCGGCGACATCGAGACCTCGCTGATGCTAGCGGCAAAATCGAACACGGTGCAGATGGACAAGGCCGCGCGCGCGACACCCGAGACCATTGCGATGGCGCAGGAGTTCAAATGGCTTGGTGCTTACCGGCCGGCCGGCTTTGCCTGGATGACCCAGGATCTCAATCCGACAGGCGCTGTCGGCGATGGTACGTTGGCGAAAGCGGATAAAGGCGCCGCGGCCTTGGCGCAGGGCGCAAAAGCCTTCGTCGCATTATTGCGTGAGGTCGATCGTTTCGATCTGTCACGGCTGCGCGAGGGCCCGCTCGCCGACTAGGACATGCATTATAAGCGCGACGGCAACAATTTCCTCGAGCAGATATTTGAAACGCAATTTGATTTGGATCAAGCAACAAGTTTGTGCGATCC
>JBPYFG010000278.1:0-3387 GCA_051986365.1 Xanthobacteraceae bacterium | reverse complement strand
CCGTCTTGCTCTTGACCGGCCGGATCGTTGCGCCGCTGATCTTCAAGCTCGCAACGCGCAATCTTTTTCACGACCGGCTGCGCTTTGCCGCCACCATCACCGGGATTGTTTTTTCGATGGTGCTCGTGACCGTGCAAATGGGGCTATTTGTCAGTTTCCGCACCATGGTGACGAGCATGATCGACCATGCGCCGGCAGATCTATGGATCATGCCGCTCGGCACCAAATGCTTCGAGGATCCGGGCCTGCTCGACGAGCGCGAGCGATTTCGCGCGCTGTCGGTCCCGGGCGTGGCCGAAGCAGTGCCCGTCCTGGTCAGCTTTGCGCAGTGGCACATTCCGAGCGGCGGAACAACGCCGGTGCTCCTCATCGGTTCGGATCACAACGAGCTCGGCCTGCAGCCGTGGAACATCGTTGCCGGCAATCTCTACGATCTGGCAATTCCCGACGCCATAGCGGTCGACCGGTCCTATTTTGAACGGCTCGGCACCACCGGCCTTGGCGATACCGTCGAGATCAAGGATCTCAAAGCGAAGATCCGTTTGGTCACCAACGGCATTCGCTCGTTTACGACCACGCCTTTTGTCTTCACGCCGCTTGATCGGGCGCGGAGCTATGCCGGCATTTCCCCAAACAAAGCCACTTATCTGTTGGTGCGACTGCAAGCCGGGGCGGATGCCGAAAGCGTGCGCACCCATCTGAACCAAACGCTCGCCAAAGCCGAAGCCTTGACGCCGGATGCATTTCGCAGCCGCAGCCGCTCGTTCTGGCTGTTTGGAACCGGCGCCGGCGCGGCGCTGTTCGCCGGCGCGCTCCTCGGCTTGATCGTGGGCGTCGTCATTGTCGCCCAGACGCTCTATGCGAGCACGAAGGAATTTTCCAACGAGTTCGCGACACTTCGCGCCATCGGCTCGTCGAGCCGGTACATTTACACGGTCATCATTGTCCAGGCGCTCTTGAGCGCGGCGGTCGGCTTTGGCGTTGCCGCCGCAATCGGCATGGTCATCGTCAAAGCCACCGCCGATTCTGCCCTGCCGGTGCTTATTCCCGGTGGCTTGATGGTAGGTTTGTTCTTGCTGACCGTGGCAATGTGCGTGTTATCGGCGATCGCTGCTATCGTCCACATCATGCGAACTGATCCTGCAGTGGTGTTCACGCGATGAGCGATCCGGTGGTGGAAGCGAACGACGTCGTCAAATTTCTTGGCCAAGGCGCCGCAAGGGTACAGGCGCTGCGGGGAGTAAGCCTGTCGCTCAGCGGCGGTGAGCTGGTGCTGCTGATGGGACCGTCCGGCAGCGGCAAGACAACGCTGTTGTCCGTGCTTGGCTGCATGCTGTCGCCAAATATGGGATCGGTCCGAGTGTGCGGCCGTTCCACCGCGGGGCTTACGCCGGAGCAATTAACGCAATTACGGCGCAACCATATTGGCTTTGTCTTTCAGTCCTATCACCTGTTTCCCACGCTGACCGCCATGGATAACGTTCGCCTTGCGTTGGACGTGCGCGGCGATTTTTCGCGCCGCGTTATCGATCGGGCGAAAGAGGCGCTGGCGACGGTCGGGCTCTCGCACAAGACCCGTTCCTATCCGCTCCAACTGTCGAGCGGCGAGCAGCAGCGTGTCGCAATAGCGCGCGCCATCATCGGCGATGCGACGGCAATTCTGGCCGACGAGCCGACCGCGGCACTCGACAGCGAGAACGGGCACGCGGTGATGTCGATACTGGCCGGCATCGCCCGGCAGGGCACGCGCGGCGTGCTTGTCGTTACCCACGACCCCCGGATTTTGCCGTTTGCCGATCGCATCATTCACATCGAGGACGGGCGCATTGTTCGCAAAGCCGGCAATGGGGGCGCGCCCGCACAGCCATGACCGAGCCGGGAAGGACAATGATCGTGACGACAAAACGGGACTTATCGGCCGCACTTTGTTGGTGCGTTATGCTGATCCTGATCTCGACCATGCAACGGCCGGCCTACGCGCAAAGCAGCGTTAACGGCAAGACCGCAGACTCGAATGAGGTATGGGCAGCCGTTGCGCCAGGTGTCGTCGAGCCAAGATCGGGGCAAATCAAGATTGCGGCGCCGGTGATCGGCCGCGTCAGCGAGGTCACGGTGAAAATCAACGATAAAGTGGCGGCCGATGAGCCGCTGCTTCGCCTCGACGACGAAGATGCCCAGGCGCGCGTGGCATCGGCGCAAGCCCAGGTCGCCATGCGCGAAAAGGCGCGCAATGAAAAGTCCGCCGGGAAAGCGGCCAACCGCCGCGACGCCGAAGATGCCGTGGCTGACGCTGAGGCGGCCCTGGCGGACGCCCGCAGCACATTCGACAAGGCGGTCCACGCCAAGCGCAGCGGCAGCGGTTCAGACGCAACCGTTACGGCCGCGCGCACGGCGTGGACGCGCGCGCAGGACAATCTCGACCGCGAGCGGGCGCAGCTTCGCAAGATTGAAGCGCAATCCGGAACGCCGTTGCCGACCCAGCTCGAAGGCCAACTCAATGTTGCCAGGACGGAACTTCGGGTCGCGATCGCGGAGCTTGAAAAATTGACAATTCGTGCGCCGATCGGCGGCACGGTGCTAAAAGTCGATGTGAAACCCGGTGAAGTGGCCGCGCCATCATCGCCGCAACCGCTGCTGCTGTTGGGCGATCTGTCGCAATTGCAGGTGCGCGCCGAGCTCGACGAACAAAATGCCGGCAAGGTCAAGGTCGGGCAGCCGGTGACGGTTCGCGCCGAGGCGTTCCCGGACCAGACTTTGACCGGCAAGGTTGCCGCCATCGCGCCGCTGGTCCAACCGGCGCGGCTTGCCTCACCCGGCTCGCGGAACCTTACCGATTTCAACATCAACGAGATAATGATCGATCTGAACGAACCCGGTCCGTTGATCGCCGGAATGAAGGTTGATGTTTATTTCGGATCGAAATGAGCAGGCTATTCGTGTTTCATGGACGCTCTTCGGCGGAATCCGAAGCGCGCTTTTATAAATCAACCGCTCGATTCCCATTCGTCATGTACCCGACAATAAGAGTACAATGCACGGAATTATTTCAGCAAAGTGCGATCAACCGCCTCGTCTTCACCGTTTGCCCGTCGCGCGGAGCAGAGTGGCGCAGAACGGAACGAATTTTTTTCACTACCGTTGATGCAGCAATGCATCTTTTGAGAGGTCGGGGATCTGACGCGTGGCGGAGTTGGTAGAACGGTATCGGCGAAACGCCGAGAGATGCCTTCGACTTGTCCAAAGTTTCAATGATCTCGAAGCGAAGCGTTCCCTGCTCGCGATGGCGAATGCGTGGCTTATGCTGGCTGCACAACGCGAAAAGAACATCAAAGCCGCATCGCCCGGTGAGCCAACCTCGCCGATAAATGAACCGCCACCACCGCCTCA
>JBPYFG010000277.1:0-3350 GCA_051986365.1 Xanthobacteraceae bacterium | reverse complement strand
CATGAAATCGCGATATGGACCGCCGCGATTGAGGTAATAATGACCGGTGCGCATATAGTTCAGGCTTGACGTGACGCCGCCCATCGCCGCGGCTTTGCTTTCCGAAACCGCGTCCTCATGAAGCGGCGAATAAATTCCAATGTGCATGTGGGCATCGACACAGCCCGGAAAAGCGAGATAATTCCGCCCGTCGACGATCTGCTCGGCCTGTTCCACCAAAATTTCCGGCGCGATCCGTTCGATTTTTCCGTCCCTAATGGCAATGTCCAGGCGATCGACCGAAGTCTTTCTCGGACGGACAACGCGGACATTCTTTATGACGAGATCGAACGCTTTCGACATTGCCATTCCTTTACCGCGATCCACGTGTCGTACGCTTGCCTACTCTGCGTAGCGCTTGCCCAGCGCCAGCGACTCAGACGTGCCGATTAAATCGTTAAGGCCAGCAAAATCGAGCATTCGGCTGCGAAATGGTTCGGAACTGCCATGCTTGGCCAACGAGGCGTAATACTCGCTCGCAAGACGGCCGAACGCCCGCACGATTCCGCCGGGAAAGATGACCAGCGCAAAGCCGATCGTCTCAAGCTCCGCCGCCGATAATAGCGGCGTTTTGCCGCCTTCGACCATGTTGGCCATCAGTGGCGCCCGCCCGCTCAACGCTCCGGCAATTCGGGCAAGGTCCTCGCGGGTCTTTGGCGCCTCGACGAACAACATGTCGGCGCCGGCCTCGTCATACATACCCGCGCGCTCGATCGCCCGGTCGAAACCTTCGACACCAATCGCATCGGTACGGGCGATAATGAGCGTGTCGCGCGAGCGCCGGGCATCGAGTGCAGCACGAATCTTACCGCACATTTCGGCTGCTGGGATCAGCGCCTTGCCGTCAAGATGACCGCAGCGTTTGGGAAAATCTTGATCCTCGATCTGTATGGCGTTGGCGCCGACGCGCTCGAACTCGCGCACCGTGCGCGCCACGTTAAGCGCGTTGCCGTAGCCGGTATCGGCGTCGACGATCAGGTGGGCGGCAACGCGGTCGCGGATCATGGCGAGTGTTTGCGCCACCTCGTTCATACTGACGAGGCCGATATCCGGCCGACCCAGCCGCGTATAGGCAATGGCAGCCCCAGATACATACAACGTCGCAAACCCGGCTTGCGCCGCCACCAGCGCCGTGAACGCGTCATAGACGCCAGGCGCTACGACGATGGGCTTGCGCGCGAGACGAGAGTGCAAATTTTCCGCAATAGCCATGCTCACATTCCAAGATAGGCATGTTTCAGTTTTGGATCTTTGCCAAGCTCGCTGGCAGGTCCCTCCAGCACGAAGCGGCCATTATCGAGGATATAAGCGCGCTGCGCCACGTCCAGGCTTTGCACAACATTTTGCTCGATCAGCAAAAGCGCGATCCCCTGCGCATTGATCGACCTGATCAGCGCAAACAATTCCTCGACCAATAACGGAGACAAGCCGAGCGACGGCTCATCGAGCATCAACAGATCGGGCTCGCCCATCAGTCCTCTGCCGATGGCGAGCATCTGCTGCTCACCGCCGGACAATGTGCCCGCGCGCTGAGACTGGCGTTCGGCAAGCCGCGGGAAAATCGAAAAGACGCGCGCTCGATTTTCGGCGCGGCTCTGGCGAGCGCGGCGATACGTGCCCAGGTCCAGGTTCTCACGGACCGTCATATTCGGAAAAATCCGGCGGCCCTCCGGCACATGAATGAGACCCCGCGCCACGATCTTGGCCGGCGCTTCGCGCTCGATTGCAGTCCCCTTAAAGCGGATGGAGCCGCGCCAGGTTCGCACAATTCCCGAAATGGTCCGGCTCATGGTCGATTTCCCGGCGCCGTTGGGACCTAGAACCGTGACGATCTCGCCGGCATTAACGGCGAAATTCACGCCGCGCAGAATTTCGGTGCCGCCGTATCCTGCATGCACTCCGGTGAGCGAAAGTAGCGGCTCAGGCATGCGTACTCCCGGCGGTTATGCGTCGTGCGGCGCCTAGTCCAAGATAGGCCTCGACAACAAGCGGATCGGCAGCAACTTCTTGCGCCGTCCCTCGCGCAATGATCCGGCCCTCGGCGAGAACGAGTACGTGCTCGGCGAGCGCGGTAACCGCCTGCATCACATGTTCCGTCATCAGGATTGTCATGCCACCGGCGGTAAGCTCCCGAACGACCGGCACCATGTCGCGAATCTCTGACGGGTTCAGTCCGGCCAATACTTCGTCGAGCAGAAGTAGCCGCGGCGCGGTGGCCAACGCGCGGGCGAGCTCAAGCCGCTTGCTGCCGGCCACGGTCAGCGTTGCGGCGGGCGCCTCGAGTTGTGTGCTTAAGCCCACCGAGAGCGCAACCTGGTTGGCGGCCTTAAGCGCTGCAGCCCGGCTGCGCTGCCAAAGATGCGAGCCGATGGCGATATTTTCGCGAACGGTCAGGGCGGCGAACGGTTGCACGATCTGGAAAGTGCGCGCGATGCCGCGGCGGGCGCGCTGGTGTGGCGGCTCGGCCGTTACGTCCGCGCCATCGTAAAGAACGCGGCCTTCGTCGGGGCGCAAAAATCCGGAGATGATTGAAAATAAGGTCGTCTTGCCGGCACCGTTCGGTCCGATCAACGCGGTAATTTTTCCCGTCCTGACCTGAAACGATGCTTTGTCGATGGCAAGCAAGCCGCCAAAATATTTTGAGGCGTTTTCGACAATGAGCAGCGATTCAGACATTGTCGTCCTCTAGTTTAGCGCGAGAGGGCCACCGAAAGAGCGCGGTCAATACTCCCGCGACGCCGCGCGGTGCTAAGCCGACAACCGCAATCAGGATGAGGCCGTAAATTACGAGGTCGAGCCCTGGGGCGTCTCCACTCAGGAGCTTGGTCGTCTCACCAAGGGCTTTGATAACGAGCGCACCGAGAAGCGACGCAAACAGGGTGCCCGTGCCCCCGACAATGGGCGCAAGCAGAGCATCGATTGAAATCCATGGTCCGTAAGCAATAGCCGCATCGATGAAGAGAAAATATTGCGCATAGAAACATCCTGCTGCCGCGGTGATCGCGGCTGAAATGGTAATTGCGGCGAGCTTAACCGCAAAGGTGTTGATGCCGAGCGCACTCGCGGCATCTTCGTTCTCACGAATAGCTACCAGATAGGCGCCAAAGCGACTGTTCTCGACTGCCCGCACCGCCACTAGTGACAAGGCAACCAAGGTCAGCATGATCCAGTAGAACGGCACACGGCTCTGAAACTGAAAGGCCACGGGACGCAGGTCGAGTTTCACTAACGTCCCAACCCCCGCTCCCGTAATCGGCGTGACACTGGAAACGATCCGAAGCACTTCGGCAAAAGCGAGGGTGACCAATGAA
>JBPYFG010000276.1:0-3277 GCA_051986365.1 Xanthobacteraceae bacterium | reverse complement strand
TTCATCCGGCCGGCGGTTTCAACTTTGTGCACGGGACAAGCCGCCTCCATGGGCTCGCTGTTGCTCGCCGCGGGCGCCAAGGATTTGCGCTTTGCGCTGCCGAATGCGCGGATCATGGTGCACCAGCCGTCCGGCGGGTTCCAAGGCCAGGCAACCGACATCATGCTGCACGCGCAAGAGATCCTGAACCTCAAGCGGCGTCTTAACGAAATCTACGTCAAGCATACGGGGCAGCCGCTCAAGAAGATCGAGGACGCCCTGGAACGCGACATGTTCCTGACCGCCGAAATGGCCAAGGATTTCGGCTTGATCGACAAAGTGATCGAGAAGCGCCCGGAGGAACCCGGCCTGAAGGCCGAGCCCATCCTCAAGGGTGTCAGCTAGTCGCGGCCTCCCGCCTCGAAATGGACCGATTCGGCCGCTGCTGGTGTTAGTTCCAAGAGCAAGGTCAAGCCTTTTCTCGGCCCTGTGATCGAGAAAACACAGTGGTGCAAAGTCGCGTTATCGTTAATGGATTCTTGATTGGCAGACCGCTAGCATGTCAGCTTGCGTTGGGGTGCTTGACGTTGGCAACGTGGCGGCCGCGAGGATCGGCTGAAAACAGCGTCGCGATGCTACGGAATGTTAGCGCAGCGCGCCTTAGTGTTTTTGGTTGAGGCGCTGCATTCGCGGAGACGGAGATTGGAATGAGCAAGGTCGGTGGCGGCGATTCAAAGAATACGCTCTACTGCTCGTTCTGCGGCAAAAGCCAGCACGAAGTGCGCAAGCTTATTGCCGGCCCCACCGTCTTCATCTGCGACGAGTGCGTTGAACTTTGCATGGACATCATCCGCGAGGAGAACAAGTCCTCGCTGGTGAAGTCGCGCGATGGAATTCCTACTCCGCGTGAAATCCGCAAGGTCCTCGACGATTACGTAATTGGCCAGGATCACGCCAAGAAGGTGCTCTCGGTCGCGGTCCACAATCACTACAAGCGGCTTAACCACCAGAGCAAACACAACGACGTCGAGCTGGCGAAGTCGAACATATTGCTGATCGGCCCGACGGGCTCCGGCAAGACCTTGCTGGCGCAGACGCTGGCACGCATACTTGATGTGCCGTTCACAATGGCGGATGCCACCACGCTGACTGAAGCGGGTTATGTCGGCGAGGACGTCGAGAACATCATTTTGAAGTTGTTGCAGTCGGCCGACTACAATGTCGAGCGCGCGCAGCGTGGTATCGTCTACATCGACGAGATCGACAAGATTTCGCGCAAATCTGACAATCCGTCGATTACGCGCGACGTCTCTGGCGAGGGCGTGCAGCAAGCGCTGCTTAAAATCATGGAAGGCACCATTGCGAGCGTGCCTCCGCAGGGCGGCCGCAAGCATCCGCAGCAGGAATTCCTGCAGGTCGATACGACCAATATTCTGTTTGTCTGCGGTGGGGCTTTCGCCGGGCTCGAAAAGATCATTTCGGCACGCGGCCGTTCGACCTCGATCGGCTTCGGCGCCAAGGTCATGGCGCCGGAAGATCGCAAGCAGGGCGAAATCTTCCGTGACGTCGAGCCCGAGGACCTGCTGAAATATGGCCTGATCCCGGAATTCGTTGGCCGCCTGCCCGTGGTAGCGACATTGGAGGATCTCGACGAGGCCTCGCTCAAGCGCATCTTGACCGAGCCGAAGAACGCGCTCGTCAAGCAATATCAGCGCATGTTCGAAATGGAGACGGTCGATTTAACACTCGCCGAAGAAGCGCTGGCGGCAATCGCCCGCAAGGCGATCGACCGCAAAACCGGCGCGCGCGGTCTGCGGTCGATTATGGAGAGCATCCTGCTCGACACCATGTTCGATCTGCCGAGCCTCGAAGGCGTCGAAGAGGTAGTGATCTCGCGCGAAGTTGTCGAAGGCAGCGCCCGGCCGCTCTATATCTACGCGGACCGCTCCGACCGCGCCGGGGATGCCGGCGGGGCGAGCGCCTGACGAGTGGGGGAATCTCGGACCCGCGATTCGCCGCGCGGCCGTCCGATCCGGTTCGGTCTGGTCGGTTTTGTTCGAAAAAACGGGCTTTCTTGACTCGTCCGCTGGGCAACGCCACCTATAGTCTGCAAGCGATAATAGGGTACGACAAATCGTGTGGAATAGACCGGCTCGTGGACGAGTCACCATGGTGATCGCCATCCCGGTCCTTGGGCAATCCGTAGCAGCAGCGCCATTCGCGGGCCGCGAACGGAGGTGCCAAAACAAAAAAGGAAGTGGGCCATGACAAGCGCCGCCAAATCTAAGCCGCTCCTGCCCGGCGAAAGCCGCGCCTATCCGGTGCTGCCACTGCGGGACATCGTTGTTTTCCCGCACATGATCGTTCCGCTTTTCGTCGGCCGCGAAAAATCGATTAAGGCCCTCGAAGAGGTGATGCGTTCGGACACCTTCATTCTGTTGGCGACGCAGAAGAACGCTTCTGATGACGATCCGGCCCCTGACGCCATTTACAATGTCGGCACGCTCGCCAGCGTGCTGCAATTGCTCAAGCTGCCGGACGGCACTGTCAAAGTGCTGGTCGAGGGCGCCGCGCGCGCGGAGGTGAAGAAATACACCGACCGTGAAGACTATTTCGAAGCCGAGGCGGTTGTGGTTGCCGACTCGTCCGGCGACCAGGTGGAAGCCGAGGCGCTGGCGCGCTCGGTCGTGAACGAGTTCGAAGGCTATGTGAAGCTGAACAAAAAAGTGTCGCCGGAAGTCATCGGCGTGGTTCAGCAGATCGACGATTATGCCAAGCTGGCCGACACGGTCGCCTCGCATCTGGCCGTGAAAATTCCCGACAAGCAGTTGATCTTGGAGACGCCCATCGTCACCGAGCGCCTGGAGAAAGTGCTCGGGCTGATGGAGAGCGAGATCTCTGTTCTTCAGGTGGAAAAGCGCATCCGTACGCGGGTGAAGCGTCAGATGGAGAAGACGCAGCGCGAGTACTACCTCAACGAGCAGATGAAAGCGATCCAGAAGGAACTGGGCGACGAGGACGGCAAAGACGAACTCGCCGAGCTCGAAGAAAAGATCAAGCACACGAAGCTTTCGAAAGAGGCGCGCGAGAAAGCGCAGCACGAGCTCAAGAAGCTGCGCCAGATGTCGCCGATGTCGGCGGAAGCAACCGTCGTGCGCAATTATCTCGACTGGCTGCTCTCGATTCCATGGAACAAGAAGTCGAAGATCAAGAAGGATTTGACGCTCGCGCAGCAGATTCTCGATGCCGATCACTATGGTCTCGAGAAGGTCAAGGAGCGCATTGTCGAATATCTCGC
>JBPYFG010000275.1:0-7940 GCA_051986365.1 Xanthobacteraceae bacterium | reverse complement strand
ACGTAACGTTTGGCCGAATTGACGCAGTCATCGTACATTTCCGCCTGGTAATAGGCGTAAGCCGACATCAAGAGCGCCTTGCGCGCCCATTCCGAGTATGGATTTTCCCGATCCACCTCGTCGAATTTCTTGGCCGCTTCCTTGTAATCTTGCTTGGTGTTGAGGAGAAAAAGGCCCTGATTGTAGAGCGAGTCGGCGGGGCTTTCGGGAACGTAATCGTCGTCTTTATTGAACAGGCTGCTGCAACCCACGAGCGGCAAAGCCAGCGGAACGCAAATCAGCGCCAGCGCGAGCCAGGAGGCTCGCGTGCGCATTCCCTTCCCGGATCTTGCCGATCCTCGTAACCGCGCCGTCATCAGCGTAATTTGAGCCCCGTCTGACAGCCGCGTCCCGCCCGATCGACGCCCGCAGCCCTATGAGAATACAGCAATTATGGCCGACAATCGGCCCGGATTAAGGCGCGAATTTTAAGCCTTTTAGGAGACGTTCGGCCCGTAAGCGGGGAGCGCGAAACCGATGCCAAGTTCGGCATGGCCGCGTGGACGCCGCGTCTCGGGCATTTCGACATAGGTCCAGGCGCTGCGATCGGCCATTAAAGCGGTCAGCACCGCATGATTGAGCTTATGGCCGCCGCGAACGCTCCGATAAGCGCCGATCAGTGGCGCCCCGGACAGCGCCAAATCGCCAATCGCATCGACCACCTTGTGGCGGACGAATTCGTCGGCGTAGCGCACGCCTTCCGGATTAAGAATTCGGTCCTCGGCGACCACCACCGTGTTCTCGAACGAGGCGCCGAGCGCGTAACCAGCACTCCATAGCTTGGCAACATCGCGCATGAAACCGAAGGTGCGCGCCCGCGCCAAGTCGCGACGGAATAAATCCGGCTCTACGTTGACGGCAAACGTCTGACGGCCGATCAGCGGATGGTCAAACTGGATTTCCGTTTCGATTCGCAGACCGCGCAAATAAGGCCGCAATTCGCCGTAGCTATCGCCTTTGGCGACGCGCACCGGCTTGAGTACCTGGATGTAGCGGCGCGACGGCGCAAGCGCGGTGATCCCAGCCTGATCGATTGCCGCCACGAATGGCGCGGCGCTGCCATCCATAATCGGAATTTCCGGACCGTCGACTTCGACCACTGCATTGTCGACGCCGAGAGCGTGCAAAGCCGCCAACACGTGTTCGGTGGTCGATATGGCGGGTCCGTTTTTGTCGCCGAGGACGGTTGCGAATTCGGTCGCGGTGACGGAGCGGAAATGAGCCCGCAGTTCACGATCGGGCTGGCCGTCGGTCCCACAGCACATGAACACGATGCCGGTATCGGCCTCGGCCGGATGCAGCGTGATGGTAGCGGGTGAACCAGAATGGACCCCGACGCCGGCGACGGTAACATGATGCCGTAGCGTCGTCTGCCGACCGGCCGGCACGCCCCAAGGCACGCCCCACGTCATGCTTTTGCCCCACACCTCACGGCCACCGTGCGAGCCAAGACACGTCGCGAACAGGGCCACCCCAACAGGAGGGACGCTTTCAGATTTCGAATTTGAGGAGAGCCGCCACAGCCCGACCGACTCGAAATCCCCCGAAACATCCCCCGATGAGCAAACCCTAATGCGGCAGCGCCAGGAGGCCAATTCACGCTTTCTTACCGAGTGTTACCTTTTTCCGGCCGCACTCCGGTCCGGACCTTGCCCCAAATTGGACGGGCGAGGCCTTCGTGCGCCCCCGGAAATGTGAACCGGCGCTGCCAGCCGGATTGGATGACAGCGCCGCTTTCAAAGGAAAATTGCGGGAAAACAAGGATTTGGATCGAGGGTCGGCCGAGGATGCCGGGCCGGATTGGGCCCCACGCTCCTGTCAGCGTGGGGCCGTTATATCGTCAGTTCGCCTGGCGGCGCAGGAAGGCCGGAATGTCCAGTTGGTCCGCTTCAGACGAGTTATGCACAGCGCTGGGCCGGCCGTGGTGATCGAGCCCCTGCGGCATGGTCCGCTTGGCATATTCGGAAACCGGCTCGGGACGAGGCTCACTCGGGCGTGGCATCGGCCGGCCCGGCAGGCGGTCGGCCCCGGGCATAGGGGCCACGGCGGCAGCGCGCGGCGCCGGCGGCGGCGATTTCGCGCCTTCCTCGCGCCGGCCGAGGCCGACCGAGGCTAGGCGTTGCAGCAGGGACCGCTGCCTTTTTTCGGGGTGATGATCGTTGGCAAGCTCACCGCGCCTGGCGCGAATCTCATTCTGGGCCGGCAGCGGCAGCTCGTCGATTCGCGGCATGCGCGGCGCGCGCATCGGCATGCGCTCGGGCTGTGGTGGAATGAATGCCGTTTCCTCCTCGGCCTCGGGTTCGCTCGCCGCCGGATCGATAAACAGCGACGGTTTGGGCGCGAGCGAGCGGATCGTGATGTCGTCGACGGCTGCCGCGATCGCGGCCTTAGCCGCGGATTCAATGGAAGCATTGATGTTGCCGATTGCAGCATTGGCAGGACTGACCGCCGTTGCCACGGCCGCCGGAGAAGACCTCGCCGGCTCGAGGCGCTCGGTGTCTTTGTGTTTTTCAGCGCGCAACCGTGGTCCGATATCCGCGAGCCGCGACTCGCTTAGGCCGGTGAGCCCCGCACGTTGCGTCAAGGCCTGGTCAATACCCGTTGCCACGACCGAGACCCGGATCATGCCATCGAGGCTCTCGTCGAAAGTGGCGCCGACGATGATATTGGCGTCCTGATCGACCTCTTCGCGAATCCTGGTGGCGGCTTCGTCGACTTCATAGAGCGTCAGATCGCGGCCGCCGGTGATGGAGATCAGAAGGCCTCTGGCGCCTTTCATCGAGGCATCGTCAATCAGCGGATTCGAGATCGCCGCCTCGGCCGCGGTCAGCGCGCGTTTATCGCCTTCGGCCTCGCCGGTTCCCATCATCGCCTTGCCCATTTCGCGCATGACCGCGCGAACGTCGGCAAAGTCGAGATTAATGAGGCCTTCTTTGACCATCAGGTCGGTGATGCAGGCGACACCGGAATAAAGGACCTGATCGGCCAGCGCGAAAGCGTCGGCGAAGGTCGTTTTCTCATTGGCGACGCGGAACAGATTCTGATTGGGAATGATCAGCAGCGTGTCGACGCATTTTTGCAGTTCGCTGATACCACCGTCGGCAGTTCGCATCCGCCGCTGGCCTTCGAAGTGGAATGGCTTGGTCACCACCCCGACCGTGAGAATCCCGAGCTCGCGCGCGGTCTTGGCGATGACGGGAGCAGCGCCGGTGCCGGTGCCGCCGCCCATTCCCGCGGTCACGAACACCATATGCGCTCCGGACAGGTGATCACGGATCTCGTCGATGACCTCTTCGGCCGCGGCGCGCCCGACGTCGGGCTGCGAGCCGGCGCCGAGGCCTTCGGTCACTTGGACGCCCATCTGGACGATCCGCTCGGCCTTCGACATCGTGAGCGCCTGCGCGTCGGTATTGGCGACGACAAAATCGACGCCCTGCAGGCCGGCGGTGATCATATTGTTCACCGCATTGCCGCCCGCGCCGCCGACTCCGAAAACGGTGATGCGGGGTTTCAGCTCGCGAATATCCGGAATGTTCAGATTGATGGTCATGATTGCCTCTTTTTCCTCGCGCGGGCGTGCTCCACGCCCGGGCCCGTCCGGTCCGCCACCGGTCGCTGAGATTTTCGAACTTCGCTTCTGAGGGCCATCAGAAACTCTCGCGAAGCCATCGTCCGACGCGGGCGAAATATCCGCCCGTGCCGGTCATGAGTTGCCGCTTAGGCCGCGCTTCGAAATGTTCGAGATGCGCCGCCTGCGGGTAGACAAGCAGGCCCGCTGCAACCGCAAAGGCGGGCCCCTTAGCCGCATCCGGGGCACCGGCAATGCCGAGCGGACGTCCGAGCCGCACCGGCCGTCCGATCAGCCGGGCTGCCAATTCCGACAGCCCGTTGAGCTGGCTGGCACCGCCAGTGAGGACAACATGCCCCCGCCGATCGCTCGCGATCGGGCATGCGGCCAAACGGTCGCGCACCATTTCGAGGATCTCCTCGACGCGTGGCTTGATGATGCTCACCAGAGTTGCGCGCGACACCAATTGCGCCTGTTCGCGCTCATGCTCTTCGAGCGGCGGGATCGTGATCATGTCACGTTCGTCCGATGCTCCGCTAAGCACAGTGCCATAAAGCGTTTTGATTCGCTCGGCGTCGGCAATCCGGGCGTTCAGACCGCGCGCCAAGTCCATGGTGACGTGATGGCCGCCAAGCGCAAAACCATCAATTTGAACGAGCCGTCCGGCCTGGAATGCGGCAATCGTGGTGGTGCCGGCGCCCATATCGACAATGGCCGCGCCCAAATCAGCCTCGTCATCGGCGAGTACCGCGAGCCCCGCGACATAGGGCGAGGCCGCCATTGCCTCGACGTCGAGATGACAACGCTCGACGGCAAGCATCAGATTGCGGGCGGCGGCAACATCGGTGGTCGCCACATGCATGTCGACCCCGAAGCGGCTGCCAAGCATTCCACGCGGATCGCGGACGCCGTTTACGCCGTCGATCGAATAGCCGACCGGCAGCGAATGCAGGACCACACGGCCGTCGCGCAGCGAATGCCGGCTTCCGGCCGCCAAGACCCGCGCAATATCGTTCTCCGAGACCGCGGAGCCGAGGATCTCAATCTCCGCCGCGAACAGTTCGCTTGCCGGCCGCCCCGATGATACCGACAGCACCACGGATTCGATTTCGACCGAAGCCATTCGTTCGGCGGCATCCACGGCGCGCCGGATGGCGTCCTCCGCCTGCACCAAATTGACCACGGTTCCGGCCTTGGTCCCGCGCGCAACGGTGTGTCCGAAACCGATCACCTCGACGGCATGGCTGCGGCGAGTCAGAACCTGCTGCGGGCCATGGGGACGAAGCCGGCCGATCAGGCAAACGACTTTGCTAGAGCCGACGTCGAGCGCGGCAACCACGACGCTTCGGCGCGCCGGGATCGGCTTCATCTTCGGAGTCAAGCCGTGACCGAGCGTGGTCATGCGTCGCCGCCCTTTTTCTTTTTTGCATTGGCCTTGAGCGCATCCTCGCGTGCCTGCGTCGCTGCATCCGACAAGCGCACCGTCACTCGATCGGGCAAGCGCAGATCGATGCTGGTGATGTCGCGCGACAGCAGCTTTTTGTCATGGTCCAGTTTGACCAGGCGATCGAGCGCGGCTTGCAGACCGTTTTCCGGCAGGCGGACGTCCATGCCGTTCGTCAGCCGCAAGTTCCAGCGCCGCTCGGCTACCAGCACCGAAGCGCTGAGCGCGGAGCGAATTCCCGGGTAGCGATCCACGAGGCCGATGAAGTCCTTGGCGCGGCGCTCGGCTCCGCTGCCGACCACGAGCGGCAACCCGCGATAGCGGTCCTCGACAAAAGGCTGAAGCACCGTGCCGTCGTCGGCAATGACGTTGACTTGGCGGTTTTGCTGCCACAGCGCGAATGCCCGGCGTTCGGTAATCGTGATCAGCAGGCGGTCCGGATAGAGTTTGAGAACGGCGGCATCGGCGATCCATGGATTTGCCAATAGCTGCGCGCGCGCAGTTTCGGCATCGAAGAACAATAGCGACGACCGGCCGGTCACGCCGGCCAGCGCGAGCGCCTGTTCGCGGGTAATTTGGCTGCCGCCGCTCACCGAAACCGCGGCAATGCGAAAACCAAGTGCATTCGCGGCGTTGTCGCGAGCAGCTTTTAGCCAGTCGGTAACGGCGGTCACATGTCCGCCGGCGACGGCGCCATAGGACAGCGTTGCGCCAATAAGGAGGAGCGAGCCGGCGACGCCTGCGCCTTGGGGAATTCGAGCCAGTCGGGCAGCCAAACGCCAAGCACGGCGGCCACGGAAAAGACTAAACTTGGCGTTTGCGGAGTCCCGATTGGCATCCGTGCGCGGGCAGTCCGGCTCGTCAACCGGCGCGCCGAACCATCTTGTCGCTGATTGCCCCGACCGCTTCAGCGATTGGTCGAGGCGTCCTCCACCATCCATTGCACCAGCTCATCGAACGTGATGCCCGCATAGGCAGCCAGTTCAGGCACGAGCGAAGTTTCGGTCATGCCGGGTTGGGTATTGACCTCAAGGCAGACCAGCTTTCCCGTCCCCCGATCGTCGTAGCGAAAGTCCGCGCGGCTGACCCCACGGCAGCCGAGCGCGTTATGCGCAGCCAGAGTCAGTCTTCGGACCTCCTGGTAAACATTTGGTAAAATTGGCGCCGGTAAGAGGTGCTTGGACCCGCCGGCAGCATATTTTGCCTCGTAATCGTAAAAGCGCGTGGTCGGGACGATTTCGATAACGTCAAGCGCCCGATCGCCGAGCACCGCACAGGTCAGCTCTTTGCCGGCGATGTAGCGCTCGACCATGACCGTGTCGCCGAACGGCCAGTCGTCCCGATACAGCTCCTGCGGTGGGTGCGGGTGCTGTTCGGTGATGATGAAGACCCCGACGCTCGAGCCTTCGGCGATCGGCTTCACCACATAAGGCGGCGGCATGACGTGGCCTTTGGCTGCCGCGAATCGCGAGACGACACGGTCCTCCGCGACCGGAACGCCGCCTGCCTTAAACAGCGTTTTGGCGACGTTTTTCTGCATGGCTACGGCCGACGCCAACACGCCGGAATGGCTGTAGGGAATGCCGAGAATCTCCAGGAGTCCTTGCAGCGTGCCGTCCTCGCCAGGCCGGCCGTGCAGCACGTTGAGCGCCACGTCCGGCTTGGTTGTGGCCAATGCGGCGGCGATCTCGGGGGTGACGTCGATCGTGGTCACATGGTAGCCGCGCCGGACCAGCGCGTCGGCGCAGGCTTTTCCGGAGCGCAGCGAGACCTCGCGCTCGGCCGACCAACCTCCCATCAGAACGGCGACATGCTTGGCCATAACTGCGCTCAGCCGCTGATTCGCAGGGACACAATAGAATCGACAATGGGCGAAAGGTCGAGAGTTTCCGCGCATAATTGAGGCGGGCTGGCCCGCGCTCGGGTCTGTCTTGCGCTCGGGTTAAGCCCGAATTTCCTCTGGCGGTTTGACGTGACGGAACGAGTACAGCAATGCCGCATCGTAAAGAATTTTAAGCGCGCCGCAGATCACTAAGGGAGCGCCGAGAAAAGGACCGCCGAGTAAAACGCCGGCAAGAGCCGGGCTCAGTGACGATGCCAGGCTTCGCGGTACCGCTGTGACACTCGCCGCGGCCGGCCGTTCCGGCGGAGTCACGACCGCCATGACGTAAGAGCTCCGCGTCGGCACGTCCATTTGCGACAGCGCCGAGCGCAACAGCAGCAGGCCAAGCGCCGCGGTGGGATTCGGCGTCAATGCCGCGAGGATGAGAAAAAGGCTCGAGGGGATATGGGTGAACACCATGGTGTTCACCAATCCAATGCGTCGCGCGATTATGGCCGCCAGCGGATAGGAGAAAGCGCTGAGCACGCCCGACCAGAAAAAGAACAGGCTGGCGGCTGCGAGCGACATGTCGAAGCGTTTGAACAGCCACACCGCGAGTAGCGACTGGACGACAAATCCGCCGGCGAATGCGTCGATGCTGAACAGCGCGGCGAGCCTGTATACAACGCCGCGCGAGACATTTAACGGGGCCGCTGCGGACCTGTGCTCGACATTGCCGCGCGGCAAGCAATAGTAGATTGCCGTACTGGCAATGCCGAGAACCGCATAGGCATAGAACATCGTGCGCAGCGCGGGGAGCTCACTTATGCCGATGCGCGTCAATAGCTGCGGAGCGGCCGCGGCCAAGGCGCCGGCGGCCATCGACAAGGCTCCGATCAGGCTATAGCGCGCGAATACCCGCGTGCGTTCATGATCGGCTGCGCCTTGGGCCAGCGCGGCGTGCTCTATCGGTATGAGGACGCCGATATCGCCGGTCGATGGATTCACAGTGCCGAAAAAAGCCACCGCGATGAGAAGCCCTATCTGCTCGAAGGCTGGGAAGGCGA
>JBPYFG010000274.1:0-3838 GCA_051986365.1 Xanthobacteraceae bacterium | reverse complement strand
GACCCGGCGATATGCTATTCTTTGGGAACACCGCGGCGGCTGTCCTCGAACGGTCACCGACATCGATTCTCTTCGTCGCGAGTTAGTGTAGAGAAAGCGCAAATTGGGTATGGCCCAGTTCGGAATGTCCCCAATGTCGATAATTCCTTTGCTTGCACAATCGGCCTTTGATCCGGAAACGATTGAAACATTGGTCTCGGTCTTCGAAGCGGCGTGGCAAAAAGTCGAACAATCCGGCAGCAAGCTCGCGTCGCCTGCCTATAAGCGCGCCGCCCAGGAGATCATCGCCAAGCGGATCATCGAAATGGCGCAGCGCGGCGAGCGCAATCCGGATGAGCTCGCCGACGATGCGGTGTCGTATCTGGATCGTTCTTACGCCTGAAGGTTTAGCTGAACGCGCGACTGGTCAGTCTGCGTAACCGAGAAAGCGGCTCTCAAAACTTGAGCCCTGCTGGTAGGCCCAGCGACGGGCGCGCTCCTCCTGGATAAGCCGTCGCGCTTGAGCCGCGGATTGAGCATGTTTGCCGCGGACATCTCGGGCGGATGCCGTCGCCGGTGCACTACCCGGCGAGCCAGCCGCAGCCGCATGTTTTTCGGAATGGCCGACGCTTTGCATTGCGCTTTGCGTTGCACGACCCTCGACCGCCGCCGGCTTATTCGGCGTGCTCGGGCGTACCAGCATCGCGCTCGCACTTTGTGGCTGAGCTTGCGTTTGGCGCGACTCGTGTGGCGTGGAAAAGAAGACAGAGAACGAAATCGCCAGGCCGGCGAACAGCGCACCGATACCGGCCACGTAAGCAAGCATGCCTGCCAAAATATCCATCGACACTCTCGCGCTGATACCTGCGCCCCGGCCTACAACTACGGGATGTCGATGTTCGTTCCTTCGCCAGCAAGGCCGGCGCGCGACGGATGGCGTTCAAAAAACATAGGCAGAGGCAGGCGTGACGGTAACGCGGCCGTGATCGCCGCCGGCGTCCAGAGCGTCGGCGGCAGGTCGCGACTTTGCGTCAGGCTTGCGAAATAAATTTTGTGTTCAGGTAGGCGGCGAGTCCCTCGATGCCACCCTCGCTGCCATAGCCCGATTCTTTGACGCCGCCGAACGGCGTTTCCGGAGTCGAAACAGCAATCGAGTTGACGCCGACCATGCCGGATTGCAGCGCGTCGGCGATCATGGTCGCTGTTTGCGCCGAGCTGGTAAAGGCGTAAGCGGCGAGCCCATAGGGCAGCGAATTGGCCCGTTCGACGACTTCGTCGAAGCTCTTGAAGGCGAGGATTGGCGCCACCGGGCCAAACGGCTCCACGGTCATGACCTTGCTGTCGTCCGGCACGTCGGTGATGACGGTCGGTTCGAAAAAGTAGCCTTGATTGCCTCGGCGATTGCCGCCGGTCACGATCTTGCCGCCGCGCTGCTTGGCGTCGTTGACAAAGTTTTCCATCGCGTCGATCCGGCGCGCGTTCGCCATCGGTCCCATGGCGATGCCCTTTTCGAGCCCGTCGCCGACCTTGATCGATTTGGCATATTCGGTGAAGCGCGCCAGGAAACGGTCATAGACCGGCTCCTGCACGTAAAAGCGGTTCGGCGAGATGCAGACCTGGCCGGCATTGCGATACTTGAACGCTGCGATCGTCTCCGCGGATTTCTCGGGATCGGCATCGGCAAACACCACTACTGGCGAGTGACCGCCAAGCTCCATGGTGGCGCGCTTCATGCCTTTGGCGGCGAGCCCGGCTAGATGCTTGCCCACCGGAATCGAGCCAGTAAATGAGATTTTGCGCACATCATCCTTGGCGATGAGGTGCTCGGAGATCTCCGACGGGACGCCGAAGACCAGATTGAGCACGCCGGCGGGCAATCCCGCATCGGCAAAGCAGCGCACCATTTCGATGCAAGCGCCCGGCGTTTCCTCCGACGCTTTGAGGATGAGCGAACAGCCGGCAGCAAGCGCGCCGCCAATTTTGCGCGCCGGCGTCAGCGTCGGGAAATTCCACGGCGTGAACGCAGCGACGATTCCGACCGGCTCTTGCACCACGATCTGGCGGACGCCTTTGCCGCGGCCGGGCACGATGCGGCCATAGGCGCGACGCCCTTCCTCGGCGTACCACTCGATGATGTCGGCTGAGGTGATCACCTCAGCGCGGGCTTCCGGGTAGACCTTGCCCTGCTCCTGCACCAGGATCTTCGAGATCGCGTCATAACGTTCGCGCATCAGATCGGCGGCTTTGCGCATGATCTTGGCGCGGTCATAAGCGGGCGTGGTCCGCCACACCGCGAAGCCCTTCCTGGCCGCTTCGAGCGCCGCGTCGAGATCGGCCTGGCTCGCGTGTGGCAAATGCGCGAGGGGCTTTTCCGTTGCCGGATTGATCACGTCCTCGCCACGGCGGCCGTTGCCGCCGAGCCATTTGCCGTCGATGAAAAGTTCGAGATTGGCATACATGAGAATCCTCGTTGTGCTCCCTTAAGATTACTGCTTGGGCCTGCCTCTGGCCGCCGTTCGGACGGAGGAATTAGCAGGTTTTGCCGATCCGTTCACCCGGCTCTGGCGCGCGGCGCCTTTGCCGTTACAGCGCATCCCCGCCGGTTTCGCCGGTGCGAATGCGCAGCGCGTGATCGATCGGCGCGACGAATATCTTGCCGTCGCCGATTTCCCCAGTCTTGGCGGCGGTGGTGATCGTTTCCACGACTTTATTCGCATTCTCTTCGGTCACAGCGACCTCGATGCGGATTTTCGGCAGAAAGTTCACGGCGTATTCGGCGCCGCGATAGATTTCGGTATGGCCTTTCTGCCGTCCATAACCTTTCACTTCGGTCACCGTCATGCCGTCAATCCCGATCGCGAGTAGGGCATCGCGCACTTCCTCGAGTTTGAACGGCTTGATGATGGCGGTGATCAGTTTCATGACATTCCCCGGCTTGCGGCGAGAATACTGCATTCCGTCGTGCACGATTGGCGTCGGCTTGCTGCCCGCAGATAAAATCCATTGTCTTGCTCAGCGCGCGCCGCGTCCAGTGGTCCGATGACCGCGCCGTTGCCGCAACAGCCCTTCCTGGGCGACCGACGCCACCAGCGTACCGTCGCTTGCGAAGATCAGGCCCCGCGCAAAACCGCGGGAACCGGCCAGGCTCGGGCTGTCCTGAGCATAGAGCAGCCATTCATCGGCGCGGAACGAGCGATGGAACCACATCGCATGATCGAGGCTCGCGGCCATGATGTCGTCACTGAGAACGGTGCGGCCGTGAGCTATCAGCGCGGCGTCGAGCAAAGTCATATCGGAAGCATAGGCCAGCACGCATTGATGGATCGCCGGTTCGTTAGGTAAACGACCCGTGGTGCGCACCCAGACGTGAAAGCGGTCGCCGGCGAGCTTTTCGCCGGCATAGCGATTGTATTCGACTGGCCGCAGTTCGATCGGCCGCTCGCGCTCGTAATAGCGGCGCACGGCCTCCGGCATCAGCGGCGTGATCCGCTTCTTGAACTCCGCTTCGGTCGGCAATTCGTCCGGCTTAGGCACATCGGGCATCGCGAATTGATGCGACAGATCGCCTTCCTCGACGTGAAACGACACTGACATCGAGAAAATGGCATGACCGTGCTGGATCGCGACCACGCGCCGCGTGGTGAAGCTGCGGCCGTCGCGAATGCGGTCCACTTCGTAGATGATCGGTACTTTCGGATCGCCGCCGATGAGGAAATAGGCGTGCAACGAATGCGGCGGCCGCGTCGCGACGTCGTGGACCGTGCGGCACGCCGCCACCAGCGCCTGGCCAAGCACCTGCCCCCCGAACACGCGCTGCCAGCTCGATTGCGGGGAGCGCCCGCGAAACAGATTTACCTCC
>JBPYFG010000273.1:0-3023 GCA_051986365.1 Xanthobacteraceae bacterium | reverse complement strand
GCCATACGGAATTCCGAAAGCCGCGGCGCTCGCCTTGATGCGGCAATACGCGCTCGATTACGGCGCCGACGGCATTCGCGCCAATGCGGTCAATGCCGACCGTATCCGTTCCGGCCTGCTCACGCCGGAGATGATTGCGTCGCGCGCCCAAGCGCGTGGCGTGAGCGAGAACGATTATATGACCGGCAATCTGCTCGGCCGCGAAGTGACCGCCGAAGATGTGGCGCAGGCCTTTTTGCACCAGGCACTGGCGCTGAAAACCACCGCGGACGTCACGACCGTCGACGGCGGCAATATCGCCGCGGCGATGCGCTGAAGTTAAATCGTGGCCTGGAATCGAGCAAAGCTCGATCCAGGAGAGCTTGAGCAAATTCGCCTCTCCCGTTGGAGGAGAGGCCGAATTGCGAGCAACGCGAGCAAATCGGGTGAGGGGGATCGGCGTTCGACCTTCAATTTCCGACCCCCCTCACCCCGACCCTCTCCCCATCGGGGAGAGGGAGCAGTGGGCCCGTATTGTCGGCGCGGTGCCCGCCCTACGCTTGCTTTACGATGCCTAGCGCATCAGCGCGGTGGCAGTCGTTCGTAGATCGGTGTGCTCTCAGGGATGATGTGAAAGGGTTGTCGATCCACAGCGTAGATCGCCATTTGCGGAGCGCCGAATAGGCTCGGATCGTCGAGCGTCCCGACTTTCAGAATCACTGCATTGAGACCCGGCCGTCGCGTCGCAATGTGAGTGCCGCATGTCTCACAGAATTCGCGCGTCACCGGTTGTTCAAGATCGCTACGCACGAAGGTTTTGGGCGTACCGCTCACGTAGCGGAACCCTTCGGCCGGCATCAGCATGAACATGTTGGGTGCTCCGCCGCTGATGTATTGACATTCACGGCAGTGGCATTGCGCTTTCAGGCGCGGTTCGCCGCGGGCAACGTATCGGATTTTCCTGCAATAGCATCCGCCTTCGAACGTCATTTAGAATTCTCCACATGTCGTGAGACTACTGCCTTGAGCGACCATCTGTCGGACGACCCCAACAATCAAGGGAGACATTTTCCGAGTTGGGCCAACTGTAGGATGGGCTGAGCGTAGCCAAGCCCACGCGGACCGAAGGTGCGCCAAGCACGTGGGCGCGGCGCGGAGCTTGTCATCGGGCCGCGCTTCGCGGACCCGTTGGCGCCTTTGCCCACCCTACTTTTTCCTGTCACACCCTATGACACCGACAGCGCCAAAAAAGCGCTTAATTCATTGTCCCGGCTCTATTGACATTTGTCTCCGTTTCGGTTACATATGCTTCCGAATCCCGCCCAATCGGACGCGGCCCGGCAGGCATAGCCGGATCGCGCGGGCGAGTGCGGTGCCCGCGGGCGGGCTTGCAACCCGCGCTCGGGCGGCTTTGGGCATCATCTCTCCGGCACTAGGACCGGAGCGCGAGGTGCTATCGCTGGACTGGGACAGGCAGGGGCGGGTAACGCCCGCTCAAAGGATACGCAAAACGTGTCCCGCCGCGTCCCAGGAAGCCTGGCCTGAGGCTGAGTCCCTTGCGATGAAAGACTCCTTGGGGCGAGAACCGCGGTGGAACGCCGATAGATGTGCGCCCCCTCCTTTATCCTCCCCCGCAAGCGGGGGAGGAGGATAGAGCGGGGGGCGCGGCCGTGCGCGATCGCACGGCAGAATATGTCATTGCGTCTGTCGGCGTTTCGCCTCGAATCTTTTTTCGTTTTTCCCGTTCGTCATTGCCGGGCTTGACCCGCCTGCGGGCCGAAGCGGACTTGCTCCTCCGCCTTACGCGACAACCCTTCGGCGGGCGAAGGCCCGGCAATCGATGCAGAAGCTTCGCTCGCACAGCGCTTCCACCGGCGCTCGTGGGCGCGACAGTTCAGCATGGACCACCGGCATAGGCGTCCGAAGGACGCCGTTCTGCGAACGGCTATGTCCGGTGGTGACGATTTTTGAGAGTGGCGTGACATAGTTCGGGCGCAAAGGCGCGCCGCGAGAACGGGATTCTATTTCTCTCCCCCCGCAGCGGTGGGGAGGGGAAGAGCGCGTTGCGGATGAATAATGAAAGCAGATCAAAAAATGCCCCGCTCAATCAAAACCAAAGAAGCGGCAGAACTCGTCTGGCTCCGCGCGCGGCGAACGGAAACTGTTGGCCACATGAGCACGGTCGCCGTAGCCGATCGAGACCGCGCAAAACAGCATCTGTTCCGGCGGCATGTTCACGAACGGCCCGACAATGCGATGCATCCGCGCCCAGGATTCCTGCGCGCAGGTGTCGAGCCCGTGGCCGCGCGCCAGATACATCAGCGCATGAATATAGCCGCCGAGATCGGCCCACTGGCCGGGGCCGAGCCGGCGATCGATGGCGATGAACAAAGCGACCGGCGCGTTGAAGAATTCGTAATTGCGCTTGTATTGGTTAAGCCGCGCCGCGGCATCGTTGCGGTCGATTTTGAGCGCGCCATAAAGCTGCACGCCATGATGGTCGCGGCGCGCGTTGTACGGCTCCCACATCGTCTTCGGATAAATCGGATATTCCGCATCCTCGTGGCGCGGGTCGCGGCCAGCGATCGCGGCCGCGACTTTTTGCTTGAGCTCGGCCAGCGCCGCGCCGGTCAGCGCGTAAACCTGCCACGGTTGCAGATTGCCCCCGGACGCCGCGCGCGCCGCGCCCGCGATCAGATTGCGCACCAGTTCGGGATTGACCGGCTTATCGAGAAACCAGCGGCAGGAAATGCGGGAATCGACGGCTTCGAACACGTTCATGGCGCGAGCGTTCCTGGGCAGATAATTCGACGGCAAGCTCGTATACTATCGTGGCGAAAACAGCGCGAATGCGCGGGACATGCGGGGGGATAACATGGCCACCGATGCAGCAGTCACGATAGCGGCGCGGCTCGACCGGCTGCCGCCGTCGCGCCACACCCGCCGCCTGGTGACGCTGCTGTCGCTCGGCGGCTGGTTCGAATTCTACGATCTGTTCTTCACCGCCTATATCGCTATCGGCCTGTTCAAGGCCGGCATCTTCA
>JBPYFG010000272.1:0-2246 GCA_051986365.1 Xanthobacteraceae bacterium | reverse complement strand
AAACACCACCGGCCTCGACATCGCCAAAAGTATTTCGCCGTCGCTCGCCAAGCGCACGGTGGCCATGGCGCTCGACGGCAAGCTCGCCGACCTCACCGATCCGATCGAGCACGACGCTAGAATCGAGTTTCTCACCCGCGAGGATCCGCGCGCTCTCGAACTCATTCGCCACGACGCCGCGCATGTGCTCGCCGAGGCCGTGCAAACTTTATGGCCGGGCACGCAAGTCACGATCGGGCCGGTGATCGACAACGGTTTCTACTACGATTTCTTCCGCAACGCGCCGTTCACTCCGGAAGATTTCGCGGCCATCGAAAAGAAGATGCGCGAGATCATTGCGCGCGACAAACCCTTCACCAAAGAAATTTGGCCGCGTGATAAAGCCAAGAACGTCTTTCGCGATAAAGGCGAGCTGTTCAAGGTCGAGCTGATCGACGCCATTCCCGAAGATCAGCCGATCAAGATCTACCAGCAGGGCGACTGGTTCGACCTGTGCCGCGGCCCGCACATGACCTCGACCGGCAAGGTCGGCAATGCATTCAAGCTGATGAAAGTAGCCGGCGCCTATTGGCGCGGCGATTCAAAGCGCGAAATGCTCTCCCGCATCTACGGCACCGCGTTCGCCAAACAAGAAGAACTCGACGCTTATCTCAAGCAAGTCGAAGAGGCCGAGAAGCGCGACCATCGCAAGCTCGGCCGCGAAATGGATCTGTTCCATTTCCAGGAAGAGGCGCCGGGCTCGGTGTTCTGGCATCCAAAGGGCTGGACCCTGTTCCAGACGCTGGAACGCTATATTCGCCGCCGCCAGGACGCCGCCGGCTATGCCGAAGTCAACGCGCCGCAACTGATCGATTCCTCGCTGTGGGTCGCATCCGGCCACATGGCGACGTTTCGCGACTCGATGTTCCTGGTGCAGCCGCGCGAGGAAGACGAGCGCACTTTCGTGATCAAGCCGATGAACTGCCCGGGCCACATCCAGATTTTCAAAAACGGCCTGAAATCCTATCGCGATCTGCCGTTCAAGGTCTGCGAATTCGGCAAGGTGCACCGCTACGAACCATCCGGCGCGCTGCACGGGCTGATGCGGGTGCGCGCCTTCACCCAGGACGATGCGCATATCTTCATCACCGAGGGGCAGATCGCCGAGGAGGTGATCAAGGTCAACGACCTAATCCTCAGCATCTATAAGGATTTCGGCTTCGACGATGTCACCATCAAATTCTCTGACCGGCCGTTAAAGCGCATCGGCGAGGACGCGGTGTGGGACAAAGCGGAAGCCGCATTGAAAAAGGCCCTCGAAGCCTCGGGCCGGCCCTGGACCTTGAACAAAGGCGAAGGCGCCTTCTACGGGCCGAAGCTCGAATATGTCCTGCGCGACGCGATCGGGCGCGACTGGCAATGCGGCACGGTGCAGGTCGATCTCAATATGCCCGGCCGGCTTGGTGCCTTTTATATCGACGAGCATTCCAACAAAATCACACCGGTGATGCTGCACCGGGCGATGTTCGGCTCACTGGAGCGGTTCACCGGAATCATGCTCGAACATTTCGCCGGCCATTTGCCCCTGTGGCTGTCGCCGGTGCAGGCCATCGTTGCGACCATCACCTCGGATGCCGACGTTTATGCCCGGAATGCCATCGAGAAGGCGCGGCGTGCGGGGCTTCGCGTCGAGGCCGATCTGCGCAACGAGAAGATCAACTACAAGGTACGCGAGCACTCGCTGGCGAAAATTCCGGTCCTGCTGGTGGTCGGCAAAAAGGAAGCCGCCGAGCGCACAGTCTCGATCCGCCGCCTCGGCAGCGAGGCGCAGAATGTGATGGGCTTGGATGCGGCGCTCGCAGCTTTGGCGCAAGAAGCCGTGCCGCCGGACCTCAAGCGGTCCATGCAGACCTAACGCATGCGCTTTAGCGCGGCCGCGAAGCCGAGGTTATCCGGCGGACGCCGCTTCCGATCAACCGTACCGTGCCGTGCCGTCAGTGCGGAATCGGCACAACCAGCGGGAAGCACGTTGCGGAGACGCTGCCGTCCAGATTGTAACACGATACGCACTTGCAGCCGGCGCCCCCCGCCGTGCATTGCGCAAGCCGCCGGTGCTTGAGCACAATCCACGCGTGATTGTGCACGTTCACGCCGACCGCGCAGGGTTCGGCCAAAGCCTGCGATGCGGACCAAACAAGGCCAGCGGCCAACGCGACGGCTAGACACAGAGAAAGTCCATAGCGACGCATGAGTTTCCTCTCCCCCTC
>JBPYFG010000271.1:0-3016 GCA_051986365.1 Xanthobacteraceae bacterium | reverse complement strand
GTCGGCCCGCAAAAAGCGATCCTCGATCGCTACAACGAGCTCGCCGCCAATTATTCCGACGAGACCGCCGACGAAATGACCAAGCTGCAGGACGAGATCGAGGCCAAAGGTCTTTGGGATCTTGATTCCAAGGTCGATCAGGCCATGGACGCGCTACGCTGCCCGCAGGACGATGCCGACGTAACCAAGCTGTCGGGCGGGGAGCGGCGGCGTGTCGCCCTGTGCCAGCTTTTGCTGGCGCAGCCGGATCTGCTTCTCCTCGACGAGCCGACCAACCATCTCGACGCCGAGTCGGTGGCCTGGCTCGAGGGCCATTTGCGCAATTATCCCGGCGCGATTCTGATCGTCACGCACGACCGCTATTTCCTCGATAACGTCACCGGCTGGATTCTCGAGCTCGATCGCGGCCGGGGCATACCCTATGAGGGCAACTACTCCGCTTGGCTCATTCAGAAGCGGAAACGGCTCGAACAAGAAGGTCGCGAGGAGGAAGCGCGTCAGCGTACATTGGCCCGCGAGCAGGAATGGATCACCGCTTCGCCGCGCGCGCGGCAGGCGAAATCGAAAGCGCGCTATCAGCGCTACGAGGAGCTGTTGCAGAAGGCGGGTGAAAAACAGACGCAGACCGCGCAGATCGTCATTCCAGTGGCCGAGCGGCTCGGCCAGAACGTCATCGACTTCGATCATCTCCGCAAGGGTTTCGGCGATAATCTTCTCATCGACGAGCTGACCTTCAAGCTTCCGCCCGGCGGGATTGTCGGCGTCATCGGGCCGAATGGCGCAGGCAAAACCACGCTGTTCCGGATGATCACCACGCAGGAGAAGCCGGATCAGGGCACGATCAAGACCGGTGAGTCAGTGCGCCTCGGCTATGTCGACCAATCGCGCGACGCGCTCAATGGCGCGAAGTCGGTCTGGGAAGAAATATCGGGAGGACTCGATCAGTTGCAGCTCGGCAAACGCGAAGTGAATTCGCGCGCCTATTGCGCCGCTTTCAACTTCAAAGGCGCCGACCAGCAGAAAAAAGTCGGCCAGCTTTCCGGCGGCGAGCGCAACCGCGTGCATCTGGCCAAAATGCTCAAATCGGGCGCCAATGTTCTCCTGCTCGACGAGCCGACCAACGATCTCGACGTCGATACCTTGCGCGCGCTCGAGGAGGCGTTGGAGGATTTTGCCGGCTGTGCGGTGATCATCAGCCACGATCGCTGGTTTCTTGACCGCATTGCCACTCATATCCTCGCCTTCGAGGGCGATAGCCACGTCGAGTGGTTCGAGGGCAATTACCAAGACTACGAAAAAGACAAGATGCGCCGCCTCGGCATCGAATTCGTCATTCCGCAACGGATCAAATACAAGAAATTTTCGCGGTGATCCTCCAACGCGTCGTTCCGGATTGGTGTAGAGCGCCAAGTCCGGAATCAATACACCCTGTGCCGGAGTTATGGATTCCGGGTTCGTCGCGGAGCCTGTCATCGAACCGGCCGCTCCGGGCCGGACCCGTTGGCGCGGCCCCGAAATGACATGCCTCACGGCTCGGAGTTCAATCCGCAAAAGGGCGGCACCGGCTTGGTTTCACCAGGCTTGATGCCGCCGAGATGGTGCTTGATCTCTTCGTACTGCGGATCGTCGGGAGGAAAGACAAGCTCACTTTCGGCAATCGGATCGGGCCACAAAGAACGCAGTTGCAGCGTGATTGTGCCGTCGGCGGCCATTTTCGCCCGGCCAACGCTGTCAATATCCTCGCAAGGGATCGGTTGACTGCTTCGATCGGCCGCCGCTGCAGCGCCGGCAAAGCTGGTGGTGAACGATGACGCGAGGGTTTCAAAGAGAGCTCCCGCCAGAGCCATGACAAAAGCTGCAAAAAATGTTTGCCGCAAAGACATAAAAACCGTCTCCTGCTAAAGTGAAATGGCATTAGTCGCCATTTCGCTTTAGCCTGTTGTTTGAGCATGATCTTTTCCGAAAACCGGTATCCACTTTTCGGGATCATGCTCTCGAGGTAGCGGAATAAACCACTCGAATTCTCAATCTCAAACTACGGGCAAGCGGCATGGAAGACTGGAGCGCGCGACAATATCTCAAATTCGAGGACGAGCGCACGCGCCCACCGCGCGACCTGCTCGCGCAAGTGCCGCTGCAGAAGCCGCGCCTCGTGGTCGATCTCGGCTGTGGGCCGGGCAATTCTACCGAACTCCTGGTCGAGCGCTTTCCGCAATCAGAGGTGATCGGGCTTGATTCCTCGCCCGATATGCTGCGCAAGGCGCGCGAACGGCTGCCGAACTGCAAATTCGTGCAGGACGACATTGCCACCTGGACGCCCGATCCGCGCACCGACCTGATCTTCGGCAATGCCGTCATGCAATGGCTGCCCGATCATCCGGCGATCATGCGTCGCTTGCTGCAGGCGTTACCAGCCGGTGGCGTGCTGGCAATTCAAATGCCCGACAACACCCGCGAGCCGGCGCTCATGTTCCAGCGCGAAGTAGGCGAGAGCGGGCCATGGCGGGATCATCTGGAGATCAAAGCGGCGCCGCGCGAAGATCTGCCGTCGCCGGAAGGCTATTACGATATCCTCAAGCCGGTCTGCAGCGCGATCGACATCTGGCACATCGTCTACAATCACGTGATGGCATCGCCTCAAGCCATCACAGAATGGTTCAAGGGCTCATCGCTGCAGCCGTTCCTTTCGCCGCTCGATGCCGGCGCCCGCGAAAAATTTCTCACCGCCTACACGGAGAAAATCATTGCCGCCTATAAACCGCGGTTCGACGGCAAAGTGCTGCTGCGCTTCCCGCGGCTGTTCATCGTCGCGGTGCAGTGACTACATTTAAAACTTTCCCGCCGCTGCGTGGGGAGGGTATTACTCTCCTTTCACCCACACCTTGGTCGCCATCGGCCCAGTGTCACCGACGTCTTCGACGTAATAGACCTCATCGCCGCGCCGCAATTTGTCAAAATTGCCGGTCAAGATCGCGTTGCGGTGGAAATACAGGAGCCCGCCTTCCTTGGTCATGAG
>JBPYFG010000270.1:0-3637 GCA_051986365.1 Xanthobacteraceae bacterium | reverse complement strand
TTGGAAGCCGCGGGGGCGGATGGCGCCTTGGTTGTGGATGCGGCCTCAGCGCCCGGTGACGTTTGTGATTGATCCGGCGCGCGCGGCGCTTTCCCCGCCTCAGTCGAAGAGGAAACTGACTCGCTCTGCTTGGATTGCTCCTTCGCCGAACCGTCATTCGATGCGTTGTGTGACGCGATATAAAGGCCGCCGGCAATGACGACGATGCCGATGACTGCCAGGTACCAGTCCCTGAGTTTGTTCCACATCACCCCGCTCCAATGGCATGCAGCAAGCCGCCGGCACTATTATCGCATATGAACCTGGTGGCTGCGCTTTGATCTAAATCATGCGATTTTGAATCCCGTGATCGGCTCGCCCGCCGGGGCATGAACGGACATTCGATCATATTCACAGCACGCCCGCTGAGCCGGCAAAACCGCGCCTCCGCCCGCGCCATGACTTCGTGCTAGAAGAAGGCCTTTTCGGGCGGGCATTTCCATGCAAGGCAGGGTCACAATTTCACACCTCCAGCAAATGAAGCGGGAGGGGCAAAAAAGCGTTGGCCTCGTCGCCTGGGATTATCAAATCGCGCGCATTGCCGATCGCGCCGGCTTCGATTTCATCTCCGTCGGCGACTCGGTCGGCATCAATCTCTGGGGCCGGTCCGACGTGCTCGACGTCACGCTCGAGGAAATGCTGATCTGCTGCAAGGCGGTCCGGCGCGGCACCGAGCGCGCGCTGCTCAGCTGCGATATGCCCTACGGACCGGTTCAGCACGGTAGCGACGCCGCGCTCGCCGCCGCGCAGCGGCTGATGCGCGAAGGCGGCGCCGACCTAATCAAGATCGACGCCGCCGCGGAATTTCCGCAAGTCGTGCGCAGGCTCGTCGACGCCGGCATTCCGGTCTTCGCGCAATTCGGCCTCACCCCGCAGACCGCGAGCAAATACGGCATTCCCTATAGCGCGCAGAATTCGCCCGCCGCACAGGCGAGCGCCGAAGCGACGGCGAAGCTCGTGGAAGAGGCCAAACTTCTTGAAGCGGCCGGTGCCTGCCTCCTCGATTTCACCAATTCGGGCCCGATCGCCGGCGTGGCGGTGGCGGCGGCGGTGAAAATTCCGGTGATCGGCGGCTTCGGCGGCGGACCATGGCTCGACGGCCGGGTGCGCCTCGCCCATACCGCGATCGGGTATGGCGAAAAATGGCTCGATACGACGACGGAGACCTACGCTAATACCGCAAAAGCGGCCCTTGCCGCATTCGCTGCGCTGATCGCCGATGCTCGCGCCGGCCGGCAGATCAAAGGCTGACCAGACAAAAGCCAAGGACCGCGGAATGTCCGCTTCCGGCACAATCTGACAATGGTTTGATCAATCCCGCCGGAACGAGCAGTTTGAACCATGCTTGTGCCCACACAACGCCGGTCAAACGCCACATTCGACCCCTATTTCAGCGCGCCGAGGGTGCGGATTTTTTATGCGCGGGCTTTCCACTCGAAGGTTTTTCGCCTTTGGTCTCGCGGCTGCGGGAGCAGTTCCTCTCGCAAGCCGGTTGCGATTTAGCTCGGCCAATGCGGCGCGCGCCGCTCCGATTGCGCCCGTCGTGCCAAAGACGTTCAGAGCATTTGGCGGTGTACGAATCGATAACTACGACTGGTTGCGCGACCGCAAGGATCCGCGGGTCATTGTCTATCTCAATGCCGAGAACGTCTATGCCGACGCGCATCTTAAGCCGATCAAACCGCTGGTCGATGCGCTTGCCGCAGAATTGAAGGCGCGTGAGGCGCAAGAAGATGCAAGCGTCCCCACGGCATATAACGACTATATCTATGAGCGCCGCTTTACCCAAGGCGCTCAGTATCCGACCATTGTGCGCCGGAAAGACGCCTTAGGCGCACAAGAAGAAATTGTACTCGACGTTGCCGCGCTCGCCGCTGGTCATCCGCAGCAGTATCAGCTCGGCTCGTGGACGGTGAGCCCCGATAACGCGCGCGTCGCATTCTCTGTCGATTTCACCGGCGGTCGTGATTTCCGCATCTTCGTGCGAACGATCGCGACTGGCGAAACCCTCGATCAGGAAATCGACGACGCCAGTTCAGATCTCGTATTCGCCGCCGACAGCGATACGATCTTCTATGTGCGCAACGAGCCGACGACCTTGCGCTCCTACCAGGTCTGGCGGCATCGGCTTGGCAGCAACCCGAACAGCGACGTGCTGATTTACGAGGAGAGCGATCCGACTTTCAGTGTTTCGATCAGCTTGTCGAGGTCGCGCAAATTTATCCTGCTCAACACGGATGAGGAGCGCACCAGCGAGTTTCGCTATTTGCCAGCCGATCAGCCGACGGAAGAATTTAAGGTCATTGAGCCACGGCGGCGAGGCGTCATTTACGATGTCGATCACGTCGCCGGCGAGTTTTTCATCCGCACCAATCTCGACGCGCCCGACTTTCGGCTAATGCGCGCTCCGCAGGCGACGCCCGCGGCTTCGGATTGGCGGGAAATCGTTCCCGAACAGCGCGGTCATCATCTCAGCCATTTCAAAGTGTTCGAGACATTCCTGACCGTGGACATGGAAGACGAAACTGGGACGACGATCCGTGTCTTCAATCTCCCTGAACTGCGCGAAATTCCGGTGCCGCGTCCAGCCGCGATCGGCGTCGCCTCGAGCTCTTTCATGGACGAGAGCGAAGTCAATCTCGATCCGGCGGCAAAGTTCCTACGCTTTCATTTTAGCAGTCCGCTGCAGCCGCAATGCGTCTACGACTTTGAGGTGACCACGGGCGCGCTGACGCTACGCAAGCAAGACCCCGCGAGCCGCTGGTTTGATCGCCAGCGCTATGCGCTCGATCAGCTCAGCGCGACCGCGCCCGACGGAGAACTTGTTCCGATCACCATCGTCTACTGCAAGGACATGCGGCTTGCCGGAGGCAATCCGTCCTTGATCGTCGGTTACGGCGCCTATGGTTTGAGCTCGCGTGCAACTTTCACGCGATCTGCTTTCAGCTTGATCGATCGCGGCTTCGTCTATGCCATCGCCCATGTGCGCGGCGGACATGAAAAAGGCGAGCGCTGGTACGCCGAAGGCCGCATGCTCAATAAGCGCAATACATTTACGGATTTCATTGCTGCGACTGAGACGCTGATCGCAAAAGGCTATGCCAATTCGCGTTCGGTTTTCGCGCAGGGCGACAGCGCCGGCGGCCTGCTCATGGGCGCAGTCGCCAATCTACGTCCCGATCTCTATGCCGGCATTGTCGCGGAAGTGCCGTTTGTCGATGTTGTCACCACAATGTCCGACGCCTCGGTCCCGCTCACTACACTCGAATACAACGAGTGGGGTAATCCGGCGATAAAGCGAGAATACGATTACATGCTATCGTATTCACCCTACGACAATGTCTTGCGAAAAGACTATCCGCCGATGTTTGTTACCGCAGGCTTCTACGACAGCCAGGTGAGCTATGCCGAACCCGCCAAGTGGGTCGCGAAGCTGCGGGCAAGGAAGACCGATAGTCATGACCTCGTGCTCAAGACCGATATGACCACCGGCCATAACGGACGCTCAGGACGACTCGGCTCGATTGAGGAAAGCGCGGAAATCATGGCTTGGCTCATCGCCCATGCCCGCGATGGGCATCTTCCTGACATGGTGTCT
>JBPYFG010000269.1:0-2098 GCA_051986365.1 Xanthobacteraceae bacterium | reverse complement strand
ATTCTTAACAGCGGCCGCTTGGAGCGGCAACGCCACGCGCGCGGCGGCGAGGGGCGGCGCGGTTCGGCAATCTCCACCTGTGCAATAATCGGGCCCGGCGACGGGTCACTTGTCGGCTCGGCCGCGGCGGGCTAGGCGTGGCGGCAAAATCAGGGAGAGACCCTCATGAAACGGGTCAAAAGCGAGGATGTCATCGGCGCCAAGGGCCGGCCATTCACCGGCGCCGAATATCTCCAGAGCTTGCGCGACGGTCGCGAAGTCTACGTTTATGGCGAGCGCGTCGCCGATGTCACCGTGCATCCGGCCTTTCGCAATGCCGCGCGTTCGATCGCACGGCTTTACGACGCGCTCCACGACGCCAAGACCAAGGATCTGCTCACCTGCGAGACCGACACCGGTTCCGGCGGGTTCACCCACAGATTCTTCCGCGCCGCGCGGTCGGGCGAGGAATTAATGAAACAGCGCGACGCCATCGCCCAGTGGGCGCGCATGTCCTATGGCTGGATGGGGCGCTCGCCCGATTACAAAGCCTCGCTGATGAATACGCTCGGCGCCAACTACGATTTCTATGGAGGGTTCGCGGACAACGCCAAGGCCTGGTATCGGCGCGCGCAAGACAACGTGCTGTTCATGAACCACGCCATCGTCAACCCCCCGGTCGACCGCGCCAAGCCAGTCGATCAAGTTAAGGACATTTTCATCACGATACAAAAAGACACCGACGCCGGCATTTACGTGTCGGGCGCCAAGGTGGTCGCCACATCTTCGGCGCTCACACATTATAATTTTCTCGGCCAGAATGCCGCGGTGCCGCTGCACGATACCGATCTTGCGGTGATGTTCATCGCGCCGATGAACTCGCCCGGTGTGAAGCTTCTATGCCGCACGTCCTATGAAATGATGGCGAGCGTGATGGGCACGCCGTTTGATTATCCGTTGTCGTCACGCTTTGATGAAAACGACGCGATCTTCGTCTTCGATAATGTCTTCATCCCGTGGGAAGATGTTCTGCTTTACCGCGATCTCGAACGATTGAAGATATTTTTTCCGCAGTCGGGATTTCTCGCCGGTTATCAGTTTCAAGGCTGCACACGGCTTGCGGTGAAGCTCGACTTTCTGGTCGGCGTTCTGACCAAGGCTCTGCACGCGGCGGGCTCCGACGAATTTCGCGGCAATCAGGCCATGCTTGGCGAGGTCATCGCCTGGCGGAACCTGTTTTGGGCATTGACCGACGCCATGGCGATGAACCCGACGCCCTGGGTGAACGGCGCCGTCTTGCCTAATCTGCAATCCGGGTCGAGCTATCGCGTCTTCGCCGGCGACGCCTATGGGCGGGTCAAGGAGATCGTCGACAAAATCGTCGCCTCGTCGCTGATCTATTTGCCGTCCTCGGCCAAGGATTTCAAAAACCCGGCGATCGATCGCTATCTCGCCCGTTATGTGCGCGGCTCCTACGGCATCGAGTACAAGGAACGCATCAAAGTGATGAAGCTCCTGTGGGATGCGATCGGAACCGAATTCGGCGGCCGCCATGAGCTCTACGAGCGCAATTATGCCGGCAACCATGAAGACATTCGCATCCAGGCGCTGTGGAATGCGCGCGGCTCCGGCGCGCTCGAGCAGATGATGGCCTTGGCCGATCACTGCATGTCGGAATACGACGAGAACGGCTGGACCGATCCGGCTTGGCTCGATCCGGACGATGTCGCCTATTCCGGGCCGCCGCAAAAGGCGAGGGCAGCGGAATAGGCGGATGACGGAAGTCAGAGATCAGAGGTGGTCAGAGATCAAGAGACCAGGAAAGCCATGCTCGGCCGTCTGACCTCTGAGATCCGACCTCCGACCTCCGACAGCCGACCTGTGACATCCGTCATCTCACCTCTGATAGAATGCTGCCCATGAGCTGGATCGATCAGCGTCCCGATGACGCGATGGACGGAGCCTTCACGGCCGTTGGCCCGGGCCCGATTACGAGCGTCGCGCCGCTCGTATTCCGCGAGGCCATGAGCCGGCTCGGCGCCGCCGTGCACGTCGTCACCACCGCGGGAATAGCCGGAAAGACCGGTTTCACGGCGACCGCCGTATGTCCGGTCTCCGA
>JBPYFG010000268.1:0-3131 GCA_051986365.1 Xanthobacteraceae bacterium | reverse complement strand
GCAGATCGTTGAGCTTCGGGCTTTCGTCGATGTCGTCTGGGAAGGGGCGATGGCCATAGTTCGGTCCGCTGGTATCATGGATCACGAAATAGCGCGCCATCGGAGAGTCGAGATCGTTGTTGTGGGCACGCGACACCGGCAGCCATAAATCGTCGCCCAAAGCTCCTTCGGGGTCTTGCTGGGCAAGATAATTGCTCAGTGTCGCGCGCGACGGCAATCCGGTTGTTTGTCCGATGCGGCTGGCGAGCGGGGCTGGCAAGCTCGACAATCGCGGCAAAAGGTTTCTCGACACATCCATGCCGCGCATCAGACACATGGCTTGTTGAACCGGCGTGCCGGCGTAGCTCAACGTCTCGGAATCAAACGCGCAGACTCCCATGCTCGTGATAAAGAATGGCGGCTTGAAATGATCCGGCTTGCACCCGGCTAAGGCAGCGTCATAAGACGCAGCCGCGATCGCGCAGGCGAGTGCTCCTGCGAGCAGCCAGTGGAATTTGATCGAAGCGCGCACTTCTTCGATCCCGGCGAATGTTAAGAAAGCCGCCCTCTTGAGACGCCTCGGCGACGTTACACACCAAGGCATGAATGAGGTTAAGTTGGGCGGCTGCGTAAAAGTTTCATTCTCCCACGCATAACTTTTAGCTACCAGCCATTAACCAACGTACAGTGGTGTCGTGGGAGGCTCGCGACCTAGCATTTGAACATTGGAAGTCTGATCGGACCGCGTACCTCTAAGACGAGTCCGCAGTTCCGTTCACGTTGGGCGGGGCGCATTGGTGACTGCAAGCGCGCGGCGCGACAAGCAACTGTTTCGGTGGGATCGCTGCGCCGGCAGCGGCGGGTACGCGATTGCGCTTCTCGCAAGCTTGGCCGTAACCACGATCGCATCGCCGGCAGCGGCGGCTTACTGGGACGACGGCGGGCACAAACCTCACACGGCACATAAAACCCACGAAGCAAAGGCCGCCGATCGCAACCGGGAACCAGTCGGTCAAATTCAAAAAGGGCCGCTGCAGATCTTCATTTCGATCAATCAGCAGAAGCTGCACCTCTATAGCGACGGCGCGCATGTTGCGGACACTTCAATCGCGACCGGAGTGCCGAGCCTGCCAACACCGCTGGGCGTCTTCAGCGTCATTCAGAAACAAGTCTTCCACCGCTCGAACATCTACAACGATGCGCCGATGCCTTACATGCAGCGCATCACCTGGTCCGGCGTCGCCATGCACGAAGGCGAAAGTATCGGCCATAGAGCATCGCATGGCTGTATCCGCATGCCGCACGATTTCGCCGTGCGGCTGTACCGCCTCACCAAGCTCAACACCCGCGTGATTGTTGCGAACTCTGAACTAAAGCCCACCGAGTTTGCCGACCCGCACCTATTCGTGCACAAGGAAATACCGCCCGAAGTCGCGGCATCGCCGCCACCAAACGGCGTCGAGCCCGCAATCGCCAAACCGGCCGATCTTGCCGTGCAAGCGAGCACTCTGGCCCCCGCGCCGGCGGTGCAATCGGACGGTCCAAGCCCGTCGACCGCCGCTCCCGTTATCAGCGCCGAGCAGAAGACCGCGGCCACGCCTACGCCCGATCCACCCGGCACCGGCGATGCAACTATGCAGGCGCCATCCGCCCAGCCGGAGGACGCCGCAAAGGAGCTGGCGAAAGTTGCAGCAGCTAAGAAAACGCCGATCTCGATCTTCATCAGCCGCAAGCGACAGCGGCTTTACATCCGCCAGGATTTAGAACCGCTGTTTGACACCCCGATTGTCATCGCCCAACCGGACGCGCGGTTTGGTACCCACGTGTTCACCGCGCTCGAATTCACCGGGGCCGACCGCACCACGATGCGCTGGAATGTGGTCTCGCTGCCGGGCGAGGCACCGAAGCGCGCGCACTATGGCGAAGAGCGACCACGCGACGGCAAGCATGGCCGCTCGCGCCGGCGCGAGATCGAAGACGAAACGACGGCCGGTCCGCCTCTGTCCTCTCCGGCGCAGGTGCTCGCCCGCATCGAGATCCCGCCCGAGGTGAGCGAAGCCATTTCGCAGATGATCCTGCCCGGCTCTTCGCTGATCGTATCGGATCAGGGTCTCGGCGACGAAACCGGCGAAGGCACCGACTTCATCGTCGTGACCCGATGAGCCGCCGTAGCGCCGAAAGGTCAGGTCTATTGGCCGTGGCCTTAGCCGCGGCGATTGCGATGCCGCTGGCGCCGCGTTTGGCCTGGGCTCAAGACCAATCGCTCCCGGCCCAAGTCCAGTCGCAAGTCCCGGCCGCCACTCAATCCGCAGCTCCGCAGCCTAGCCAAGACAGCGCCACACCAGCGGATGGTAACTGTCCCGGACATCCCGGCGCGCTCGGCACAAGCCGTGTCCTTCCGCTCGATCCCGCCCAATATCCGCGGGTCGGCCACATGCAATATCCCGACACGCTGCCGCTCAACGACAAGGAGGTCGTTCTCACCTTCGATGACGGCCCGTTGCCGCGCTATTCCAACGAGATTCTCGACATCCTCGCTTCGCAATGCGTGAAGGCGACGTACTTCATGGTCGGCGAAATGGCTCGCGCCTATCCCGCCGTGGTGCGCCGCGTTTACGAGGAAGGCCACACGATCGGCACGCATAGCGAAGACCATCCGTTGCGCTTCGGCCAATTACCGGTCAAGAAAATCCGCCACGAGATCGACTGGGGCATTTCCGACGTCGGTGCCGCCCTTGGCGGTGTTAGATATCTGGCGCCGTTCTTCCGCATCCCCGGCCTTGCCCGCTCCGACGTCCTCGAAAGCGAGCTCGCCGCGCGTGGCCTGATCGTCTTCTCTTCCGACACGGACGCCGACGACTGGCATCGCCATATCAAGCCCAATCAAATCATTGCGCTAGCGATGCGCCGGCTCGAGACGCTCGGCAAAGGCATTCTGCTCCTGCACGACATCCATCCGGCAACCGTAGCGGCGCTACCCGGGCTTCTCCAGCAACTTAAGGACAACGGCTTCCATATCGTGCAGGTGGTCCCGGCGGCGTCCTATGAAATCGCCATGGCGAAAAAGCCGGAAGCGCCGATGCCGGCGTCGGAGCTGCGGGGCGACGAAACGATCATCGGCAACGGCATGGATCACAAAGCGCTGGCGAGCT
>JBPYFG010000267.1:0-2638 GCA_051986365.1 Xanthobacteraceae bacterium | reverse complement strand
TCGAACTGACCGAGCAGTTTGTTGTCGGCCGCCATTTCGCGTTCGCCCTGGAATACGCGGATGGTCACCGCGGTCTGGCCGTCTTCGGCGGTCGAGAACACCTGGCTCTTCTTGGTTGGAATCGTAGTGTTGCGATCAATAAGCCGCGTGAACACGCCGCCCAGCGTCTCGATGCCGAGCGACAGCGGCGTCACGTCGAGCAACAGCACGTCCTTGACGTCGCCCTGTAGCACGCCGGCCTGGATCGCCGCGCCCACCGCGACGACCTCGTCGGGATTGACGCCCTTGTGCGGCTCCTTGCCGAACAGCTGCTTGACGACTTCCTGCACCTTCGGCATGCGCGTCATGCCGCCGACCAACACGACCTCATTGATCTCAGCCGCGGAGACGCCGGCATCCTTGAGTGCCTGCCGGCACGGATCGATCGTCTTCTGAATGAGATCGTCGACCAGCGCCTCGAACTTGGCGCGCGTCAGCTTCATCGTCAGATGCTTCGGTCCCGTCGCATCGGCGGTGATGAACGGCAGATTGATTTCGGTCTGCGTCGTCGATGACAGCTCGATCTTGGCCTTCTCGGCGGATTCTTTGAGCCGTTGCAACGCAAGCTTGTCGCGGCGCAGATCGATACCTTGCTCTTTCTGGAATTCGTCAGCGAGATAATTGACGAGGCGCATGTCGAAGTCTTCGCCGCCCAGGAAGGTGTCCCCATTGGTCGACTTCACCTCGAACACGCCGTCGCCGATTTCGAGAATCGAAATATCGAATGTGCCGCCGCCGAGGTCATAGACCGCGATGGTGCCTGACTTGTTCTTGTCGAGGCCGTAAGCGAGCGCCGCCGCCGTCGGCTCGTTGATGATGCGCAGGACTTCGAGTCCGGCGATTTTGCCGGCGTCTTTGGTGGCCTGGCGTTGCGCGTCATTGAAATAAGCGGGAACGGTGATGACCGCCTGCTCGACCTTGGTGCCGAGATAGGCTTCCGCCGTTTCCTTCATTTTTTGCAGAACGAACGCGGAGATCTGCGACGGCGAATAGGTCTTGCCTTCGGCCTCCACCCAAGCGTCGCCATTCGAGGCGCGTACAATCTTGTACGGAACCAGCTTCTTGTCTTTTTCCACCATCGGGTCGTCGTAGCGACGCCCGATCAGGCGCTTTACTGCGAATATCGTGCGCTCGGGATTGGTGACGGCTTGGCGTTTCGCCGGCTGGCCGACCAGACGCTCACCCTCGTCCGTGAAAGCGACGATCGACGGCGTCGTACGCATGCCTTCAGCGTTCTCGATGACCCTCGGCGTCTTACCTTCCATCACGGCGACGCAGGAATTGGTCGTCCCCAGATCGATACCGATGACCTTGGCCATGGTCTTAAATCCTCTTCTTTGCGGCAGGTCGGGCTGGCCCGTCAGGCGCCCTTAAGTCCGACCCCCTTAAACCCAACGCATCGCCCCGGGCGGTCCAAAACGGCTGCGCGAAGCGATTTCCCTGGCTCATATAGGTGGGCATCATAGGCCTGCAAGGCAGCGGGAGCTGCATCAACCGAGCGCCGCGGCGGGAGCGGGTGCGGCAAGGCTGAAGCGGGCATAGGTCGGACGGGCGGCGCCAACGTTCGAGCGGGCTTGGAGGTCAACAGAGCAGATGGCGAGAGCCGTTGGCGCACGAAGGTGGCGACACGCGGTAAAAATCCCATAAAGGTAACGAAGCGAACCCATGAATCTGCAAATTGGCGCCCGCGGGCCGCGCTTTTATCCGGGCTATTTCAGCCGCGAGGCGCAGATGGCTCTGCTCGCAGCGCTGCGCGGCGTATTGGCGAAAGCGCCGCTGTTCACGCCGCGCATGCCGAAGTCCGGCCGGCCAATGTCGGTCGCGATGTCGAATTGCGGCCCGCTCGGCTGGATTACGGACGAGCGCGGCTATCGCTATCAGAGCCTCCATCCAGATACCGGCCAGGCTTGGCCCGCCATCCCGGACCTGTTGTTGCAATTATGGGACGAGGTCGCGCGCTATCCGCACGCGCCGGAAGCTTGCTTGATCAACTATTACGGTGCGAACGCGAAAATGGGACTGCATCAGGATCGCGACGAGGCCGATTTCTCGGCACCGGTGGTCTCGCTGTCGCTCGGAGACTCCTGTTTATTCCGGGTCGGTGGCGGCAAGCGCCGCGATCCGACCCGTTCGTTCCGCCTCAATTCCGGCGATGTGCTCGTCCTTGGTGGCGATATGCGGCTCGCCTTCCACGGCGTGGATCGTATTTACCCGGGGACGTCCACCCTGCTCGCCGAGGGCGGACGGATCAATGTCACCATGCGGCGCGTAACGCGGCCGCAAGCGCCGGTTTGAACGTCGCGGGCGCTGCGGCTTGTAGCTCGACCGGCTAGATCGACGATGCATTGTGTCGTCACACTTCGTTCTCAGTTTTGCCGGTGCCTCGCGGCGCCAACGGCAGCGGGTATATCTGTTGGTCTTGCTGTGCTGATGGCGTTGCTGGTGCTGATGCTGCCAAATGGCGCCGCCGCGGCCGATGTGATATTCCCGGCCGGCTCGCATCTTGGCCTGGTGCCGCCGCCGGGCATGGTGCCGAGCCGCACGTTCCAGGGGTTTGAAGAGCCTGGTACCAAGGCCGCGATTCTGCTCACGACGCTGC
>JBPYFG010000266.1:0-2048 GCA_051986365.1 Xanthobacteraceae bacterium | reverse complement strand
TTATGTCGTATCCGCGGCGATGCCCGGCGTGCTCAAGGCAACCCCGCTCGCGATCGAGCGCCATCGTCTGGCGCTGCGACTGCCGGATGAATTCGCCGCACTGGCCGGCGAGCGCGTGGCTAATCGGTTGCGTTCGCTCGCGCGCCTGATCGGCCGCGAGCCGGTGCTGCTGATGGGGTGAGAAGGTCCAATACAAGTGCTGAAATATCTCGTCGGCAATTAACGTCAGGGCGGGCCAACAATGCTCGAAACACCGATACTTGCCGCAATCGCTTTATTGGTGCTCTGCGGCATTGTGTGGGGGCTGTACCGATCTGGTTAGAAGCGCGGCGGGTTTCTATATGTTGCCGTGATGATCGGACGGCCGTGCAAACCGGATCCAGAGATGAACTGGCTGTGGCGCACCCTGCTGCCGGGTACACCATTGCCGTCATGTGATTCGAAGGAAGTCGCCGCGACGCCCGTAATTACTGAGGATGGCGGTGCGCGGCCATCCTCGCAGGTGCAAAGATCGTGGCTCGGCAAATTGTGGCCGGAACGTTCCCAATCTCAGTAGGCGACGGGCGGAAGGCTGGCGCTTAGCCGCGCCCCACGTGGCGATATCACGAGTTTAAGAAATAATCTGAAAGAATTACTCGGCTCTTACGTGTGAATTTTCCGCCGCTCTCACCAGCTTTGTTCATTAGCTGGGGAGAACGGATTCTTTTTGCTGCCATTCAATCGCGTTGCTGGCATCGTGTGAATTGTATTGTTGGGGGACCAATAACGATGAAGAAGACTGCTTTGCTAACACTTATGTTTGTGGCTGCATCATATCCTGCCCTCGCCAAGCACCATTTTCACCACGGCGCGCGCGCAACCTCTTCGCATTCGCGCATAAGCTGTGAAACGGTGCGTGCCTATGTTGCGCAAGTAGGTTTAGCGCAGGCTAAAGCGATGGCTCAGGCCGCCGGCATGACCCAATCGGAGGAACGGGCAGCGGCACAATGTCTGGAGAAGACATAGCTTGTAAAGCGCCGCCGCGGCTCTCACCGCTCCACCACTGCGACCCGGTCTTTTTCGATCGCCAGCGCCAGCTTGCCGTGCTTGAGCGCAAGCGCTTTTTCGCCGAAGAGTTCACGCCGCCAGCCGGTGAGCGCCGGCACGTCGGCGGTATCGTCGGCGGCGATGCGCTCGAGATCGTCGACGGTGGCGATGACCTTGGCGGCGACGTGATGGCGTTCGGAGATCATCCGCAACAGCACCTTGAGCAGTTCGACCACCGCGGCGCCATTGGCGGCGGACGGCGCCCGCACCGGACGCGGCAAAGTCTTGGGATCGCGCTGCAGCCCGCGCGCGACCGCCGCAAGGATCGCCTCGCCCCAGCGCGAGCGCTCGAAGCCCCTCGGCAGCGAACGCAGATGCGTCAGCTTCTCGGCGCTGGTCGGCGCCTGCACCGCGATGTCGGCGATGACTTCGTCTTTGAGCACCCGCGACCGCGGCACGTCGCGTGCCTGCGCCTCGCGCTCGCGCCAGGCGGCGACTTCGATCAGCACCGCAAGCTCCTTCGGTTTACGCACCCGCGTTTTCAGCCGCTGCCAGGCATTCTCCGGTTCGAGCCGATAGGTCTCGGGTGAAGTCAAGATGCGCATCTCATCGTCGACCCATTCGGCGCGGCCGCGCTGGCGCAAATCCTCAACGAGCTTGAGATAGACCTGACGTAAATGGGTGACGTCGGAGATCGCGTAGCGCAGCTGTGCTTCCGAGAGCGGCCGCCGCGTCCAGTCGGTGAAGCGATGCGACTTGTCGAGCGCGTCGCCGGTGATCCGCTGCACCAGCTGGTCGTAGGAAATCGAATCGCCATAGCCCAGCACCATGGCGGCGACCTGGGTATCGAAGATCGGATGCGGAATGAGCTCGGCGGCGTGCCAGACGATTTCGATGTCCTGGCGCGCGGCGTGAAAGACCTTCATGACCTTTTCATTGGCCAACAAGCCATAGAACGGCGATAGATCGATGCCGGGCGCCAGCGCGTCGATCACCACGGCTTCCTCGGCCGAGGCCATCTG
>JBPYFG010000265.1:0-3191 GCA_051986365.1 Xanthobacteraceae bacterium | reverse complement strand
GATCAGATCGGCGCGCGCTTGCCGCTCGCGCTGCGGCACCATGAAACGGCAGAGGTCGTCCGGCTCGGCCACGGTCGCCGAAAGGCCGATGCTGGTCAGGTTCGGGGCGATGCGGAACAAGCGGGCGAGCCCAAGCGACAGCAAGTCGCCGCGTTTTGAGGTGACGAGCGCATGCAGCTCGTCGAGAACGACGCGGCGCAGCGTGCCGAACAAATACGGCGCGTCGGCTGACGCGAGCAGCAACGCCAGTTGCTCCGGCGTGGTCAAGAGCATGTCCGGCGGATGGCGGCGCTGCCGCTGGCGTTTTGATGCCGGCGTGTCGCCGGTCCGCGTCTCGATGCGGATCGGCAGCGCCATTTCGGCGACCGGAATTTCAAGGTTGCGCGCGATATCGACCGCAAGCGCCTTCAACGGAGAAATGTAGAGCGTGTGCAGACCGTATCCCTCTCCCCGCCGGCGGGGAGAGGGTGGCGAGAACCGGAGGTTCGAGTCGGGTGAGGCGGCGTGTCCGCTGGCCAAAAACCTCGACGCGCCCTCACCCGCCACACCTTCGGTGTGTCGACCTCTCCCCGCCCGCGGGGAGAGGTAAAGCGAACTCAATTCCACCAAGCTAGGCAAGAAGCCGGCCAGCGTCTTACCGCCGCCGGTCGGCGCGATCAGAAGCGTCGAGCGGCCGGCGTGGGCTTTGGCCAACAGTTCGAGCTGATGCGCTCGCGGCGTCCAGCCGCGGCTGGCAAACCAGCGCGTGAATATTTCCGGAAGCAGCGGCGGATTGCGGTCGAGCAAATTCACCTCGGCAGCCTAACCGGGCGAGCGCGGGACGGTCGAGCAAAACTCGGTCGAAACGATGATCGCCGGACATTAAGCGACCTCTAACTGCTGTTCCCGTCACCCTGAGGTGGCCTTAGGATGACGGTACTGGGTCTTCTAGACGCTTGCGACGACCGCAAGGCCCGCCACCGGCGTGCCCTTCTCGGTACGGATCGCCGCGCGTTCGAGCGCGAGCAACTTCAACCCGGCAGCGGCAATAATCTCGCGCAGATAAGGCTCGCTATGGGCGAAGCGCAGGGTCGGCAACAGCGCGACTCCGGCGTCCGAATGGGTCTCGACCGTGAAAGCAACCACGCCGCGCGGCGCCAGCACGCGGGCGATATCGGCGAGCACTGGTGCAAGGTCGTTGACGTAGACAAACACATCGGCCGCGACCACCAGATCGTATTTTGCGGCCTTGGCGATCTCATCAGACAGAAACGCCGCCAAATTGGCAACGACGAGCCGATCGTAATCGCCTTTCGCTTCGGCGCGGGCGATCATTGCGGCCGAGAGATCGACGCCAACGAGCCGCGCGGCAAAGGGGCGAAACACCTGGCCGGCAAGCCCGGTGCCGCAGCCCAGATCAAGGAGCGATTCGAAGCGCATCGGCCGCCGCAAGCGCTCCAGCGCGGATGTTACCGCATCGCGAAGCAGCACCGGTCCGCGATAATGCAGATGCTCGGTCAGCGCGGCGTCGTAACGGCCGGCATATTGGTCGAACAGGCGGCGCACATAAGGCTCGGTCATCGCCGGCGTTCCCGCGCCAGCGCCAAGCCGTGCCAGCTGCAGCCGCGCGCCGTGATAATCCTCCGGGTCGGCGCGGCTCGCCGCAAGAAAGGCGGCCACGGCGCCGTCGCGATCGCCGAGCCGGTCGCGGATGGCGCCGAGCGCGAACCAGGCGGTGGCGAAGCCGGGCGCAGCCTCGACCGTCTGCATCAGCACATCCGCTGCCGCGGCAAAATCGCCGCGCGCGGCGAGCTCGACGGCGGCCTTGTAACAGCGGTCGCTGACGAGGTCGCCGGAGGATACAAACAACGGGCCGGTGTCGGTCATCGATCAAACATCCGGGTCAAGCTCGCGCCGCACGGTTCGACCGGATGCCGAAATCGACCCGCTCGGTTGCTATTGAGTTACAGGAGAACGCCGACGCTATCGAGGCATGGCGCGAGACATTGCCAGAGCGATAACGCAAGCGGCTCGTTCATCCGTTGTCGAACGTCCGCCGCTGGCGAGCCACTACGGAACACACAAGCCGCTCCTTCTGTTGTGGTGGTTCGATGGTCCCCTCTCGACGACCAAAGACCGATGATGGGGATCGAAGGCAAAGCCGCCTGCAGGCTGACCGTGCTATTGCCAGCGCTGTTGGCGAGATGAACTGCGCAATCCGCCGCGCATCATCTTTGCTCAGTAACCTTGCCGCCGATCCGCGCCCCGGCTCGTCCTCGAAAATAGTTTGGCACGCGAAATCAACTCGCTGTCCTGTTAACGCAAGATTTCACCCACCGCACTGTGCAAGTGTGAAGGCAGATAGCGTAAGCGGGGGCGCAAACGGGTGCGCTTTCACGGCTGAGGGCGGCCCCAGTAGCGTTTAGCGCGCTAGGTGGGGATTTATGACGACCGCAGTCGAGGAAAGTGTCTGCCAATGGTGTGGCGCGCGGATTTATCTAGTCCGCGTGTCAATCAATAATTGGGAGTGGGTCACTGACTTGAAGCGGCCGCACGCATGGAATTGCTATGCCGATGCGGAACCGCCAGCGGCGCGTTTGCATCAGCCGGTCAAGTTACGCGAGCGCAATCACATCGAGCGGGTGCGATGACCAAGACCCAGGGTCCTCAATGCGGATAATAGCCGGGCCGTTCTAATGCCCGGACTTACTGTCAGAGCCTATCCATATCGCGCCGGATTGCGGACAATCCATCAAGAATGGCGTTAGCTAAAACCGGCGCGCTTTTGGTGTACGGATCGGAGTGTTCGCTCTGGATTGTTTGCAAACTGGCGATTAATGCCCACATCAAATCGATTTGGCGGTCGAGTGCGTCAGCGATGTCATCAAGCTGTATCAGGCTGTCCGGATCGTGAATGGGGACCACTGTCATCTGCCCCTCCCCACAGGTTTACAAGCGTAACTCGCACCGGTGATCGACATTATTCCGGTGGCAAAACAGCAGTCTGTGATTTGAATCACAGATGCGACCGAGAGCGCCGCAACAAATCCTGCAGCTTGGCGATATTCGCCGCATCCGCCGCGCCTCGTCGCGGGTGAGGAGCTTAGCGGCCGACCGTCGCCCCTAGTGCCGTCGTGATGCCAACAGCAGCAGTTTGTCTATTCAGTTTTCGGTACAGTGGGCGCATGCACTATGTAGCGCTGGCGCAAGTT
>JBPYFG010000264.1:0-12089 GCA_051986365.1 Xanthobacteraceae bacterium | reverse complement strand
CGCTTAAGCGTCGCCTCTTCATCGTCGATCAGCGCGACGACAATGTCGCCCGTATCGGCGGCTTCGGTGCGCTTGATCAGCGCAATGTCGCCGTCGAGGATGCCGGCCTCGATCATCGAGTCGCCGCGCACTTCGAGCGCAAAATGCTCGCCGGTTGAGAGAAGGTCTGGCGGCATGTTGATGGTGTGGCTGCGGGTCTGGATCGCTTCAACCGGTGTGCCGGCGGCGATACGACCCATTACCGGGACGGCCACCGGACGGCCGCTGTCGTCTTCGGAAGCCGTGCGGACGCGGCCGAGATTGCCCTCGATCACGCTTGGGGTGAACCCACGGGCGCGGGCGGCGCCCGTCCCAGATCCCATGCCATGCGCGACCGATTCCGGAAGCTTGATGACTTCGATGGCGCGCGCCCGGTTCGGCAGGCGGCGGATGAAGCCGCGCTCCTCGAGCGCGGTGATCAGGCGGTGGATGCCGGACTTCGACCGCAGGTCGAGCGCATCCTTCATCTCGTCGAATGAGGGGGGAACGCCGGCTTCCTTGAGGCGCTCATGGATAAAGCGCAACAGTTCGGCTTGCTTGCGGGTCAACATCAGAGCGCCCTCTCTTCACCCGCAAGCTCGGTGGATGGCGGCTTGCGGTCGAAAACAAATCATGAACAGACACTATCCGTTCCATATGTGTTCCGCAACCATTTAATTTCGGGTGAAGAAATCGAGCGGGTGCCCAAAGGCTGCGCTAACGCTCGAATTTAACGATCACGCAGCGGCTCCCGGCCGCCGCAGCCGGCGCGTAAGGTTCTCGAATGATGAGGCAATCCGCCTTTGCCAACGGCACCATCATCGAACTGTCCTGGACCGGGAACGGCGTCGCGATCGGACCATCGGTGCTCTCTCGCAGCGTCGCCCGCAGGTAGTCGGCACGCTCGTCGTTTTCCGGAAGGTCAGAACCGAGCAGCACCGATTCGGTTGGCATCACCAAATCCCTGCGCCCGCTCAGGCGCCGGATCAGCGGCACCAGAAACAGAAATGCGCAGACGTAGGCGGAAACCGGATTGCCCGGCAGCCCGAGCACCTGCATGCCGCCAAGCCGGCCATGCTTCAGCGGCCGGCCAGGCCGCATGGCGACCTTCCAAAACGACAAGGCCATGCCCTCGGCGGCCAAAGCCTTGGGCACCAGGTCGTATTCGCCAACCGAGGCGCCGCCGGTGCTGACCAGAATGTCGGCTGTGCCTTCGCGTGCCGCGCGAACCGCCGCGACAGTCGACTCGAGCTCGTCCTTGACCAGCCCGAGATCGACGATGGCGGCGCCTTCCTGTCGGGCCAGCGCGGCGAGTGCAAACCCGTTGGAATAGACGATCTGCCCCGGCCCAGGCTCCGCGCCGGGCGGCATCAATTCGTCGCCGGTTGCGAACAGCGCCACTTTCGGTCGGCGATGCACCGGCACGAGCGGATGGTTCATGCCGGCGAGCAGCGCCAAATCGCGCGCACTGAGCCGGTGGCCCGCTGTGAACAGTGTGTCGCCGCGTCGGAAGTCGAGGCCTTGCCGGCGAATGTGACGGCCCTTGCTTACCGGTTTTGAGACAATGACGGCCTCACCCTTGCGCTCGGTGATTTCCTGAACGACGACGGTGTCGGCGCCCGCCGGCATGACGCCGCCGGTGAAGATCCGCGCTGCTTCGCCCGCGTCCACCGCGCTCGTGAACGGCCGACCGGCGGCGACTTCGCCGATCACGCGGAGCTCGACCGGGGCAGTGGCGACGTCGGAAGCGCGCACGGCGTAGCCGTCCATTGCTGACATGTCTGCGGGCGGCTGGGTGCGCAGCGCATTGAGATCGGCGGCGAGCACGCGGCCGAGCGCGTCATCGAGCGGGATAGTTTCCGGTGAAAGCGCCGCGGCGTGCGCCAGCACGTGATCGAGCGCTTTCGCTACCGAGATCAGCGCCACCGCATTACTCCCGCAAGCGGTAATGGCCGGAACGGCCGCCGCGCTTCTCGACAAGCCGGATGCCTTCGATGCGCATGCCGCGCTCGGCCGCTTTGACCATGTCATAGACGGTGAGACACGCTACCGATACCGCGGTGAGCGCTTCCATTTCGACCCCGGTCTTGCCGGCGACTTTGACCCGCGCGCGCACCATGATGCCCGGCAGATCGGCATCGGGCACGAGATCGATTTCGACTTGCGAAATCGGCAGCGGATGACATAGCGGAATGAGTTCGTGCGTGCGCTTGGCCGCCTGTATGCCGGCGATGCGAGCGGTGCCGAGCACGTCGCCTTTCTTGGCATTGCCCTTGCGCACCAGCGCCAGCGTTTTCGGCGCCATGATCACGCGGCCTTCGGCGACTGCTTGGCGTTCCGTCACGGGCTTAGCCGAGACGTCCACCATGCGCGCTTCGCCGCGGCTGGTGAGGTGGGTGAGCTTGTTTCCCCGGCGCGGCACGGTTTACCGCATCCGCCTAGTGTGTGAGCGCGGCACGGCGCGCCAATAGCGCGCGCGTGGCGGCCGCCACATCGCTTTGGCGCATCAGGCTTTCGCCAACCAGGAAGGTTGAGATCCCCGCTTTGGCGAGCTGCGCCAGATCGTCGGGCGTGAAGATTCCGCTTTCGCCGATCACGATGCGATCGCTTGGAATGAGCCGCGCCAGCCGCTCGCTGGTGGCCAGCGTGGTTTCAAATGTCTTCAGATCGCGATTGTTGATGCCGATCAGCTTGGATTTGAGCCGCAGCGCGCGGTTGAGCTCTTCTTCGTCATGCACTTCGACAAGCGCATCCATGCCGAGCGCATGCGCGGCGGCTTCGAGCTCGGCGGCGCAGGCATCATCCACCGCCGCCATGATGATCAGGATGCAATCGGCGCCATGGGCGCGCGCCTCCATCACCTGATAGGAATCGTACATGAAGTCTTTGCGCAGCACGGGCAGCGCGCAGGCCGCGCGCGCGTGGCGCAAGTGATCGAGCGCGCCGTTAAAGGACGGCCCGTCGGTGAGCACCGAAAGGCAGGTCGCGCCGCCGGCGGCATAGGCTTTCGCCAATGCACCGGGATCGAAGTCGTCGCGGATCAGTCCCTTCGACGGGCTCGCTTTTTTAATCTCGGCGATGAGCGCATAATCTTTTGCCGCAAGCCGTTGCGCGATCGCCTTCACAAAACCGCGCGGCGCATCGGCCGCCTTGGCGTCGCGCTCGAGCGCACCGAGCGGGCGCGCCTGCTTGGCTGCGGCGATCTCCTCGCGCTTATAGGCTGCGATCTTTTCCAAAATGTCAGCCATCGTTCGACACCACGATCAGGCGATCGAGCCGGCCCTCGGCTTCGCCGGAATCGACCGAGTGGGTAGCAAGGTCGAAGCCGGCCTTCAAATCCTTCGCCTTACCGGCAACGACGAGGGCCGCCGCTGCGTTCAATAAGGCGACGTCGCGCAGCGGCGTCTTCTTGCCTTCCAGGACGTCCTCGACCGCCTTGGCATTCGCGGTCGCATCGCCGCCGCGCAACGCCTCCGGCTTGACCTTGGGCAGGCCGACGTTTTCCGGCGAAATCTGAAAATTGCGGATGCTGCCGTTCTCAAGCGCGGTGACGCTGGTCGGGCCGGAAGTCGTGATTTCATCGAGCCCGTCGGAACCGTGCACGACCCAGACGCTTTCGGCGCCAAGATTTTTCAAGACTTGCGCCAATGGTTCGGTCCAGTGTTTGGAAAACACGCCGATCATCTGGCGGCGCACGCCGGCCGGATTGGACAGGGGGCCGAGCAGGTTGAAGAGCGTGCGCGTGCCGAGCTCGACGCGGGTGGCGGCGACGTTCTTCATCGCCGGATGATGCGCCGGGGCGAACATGAAGCCGATGCCGGCCTCGCGGATGCACAACCCGATCTGTTCGGGCGAAAGCTCAATGTTCACGCCCAAGGCGGAGAGCACGTCGGCGGCACCCGAGCGCGACGACAAAGCGCGGTTGCCGTGCTTTGCCACTGGAACGCCAGCGCCGGCGACGATCAGCGCCGCGCAAGTCGAAATATTAAACGAACCCGAAGCGTCGCCGCCGGTGCCGACAACGTCGATTGCGTCCGGTGGCGCATGCACGCGCAGCATCTTCGCGCGCATCACGCTGACCGCGCCGGTGATCTCGTCTACGCTTTCGCCGCGCACCCGCAACGCCATGAGTAGCCCGCCCATTTGCGACGGCGTCGCTTCGCCTGCCATCATTTGCTCGAAACCGGCGGCGGCTTCCTCGCGTGTCAGCGTGGCGCCGGTTGCGGCTTTGGCGATAAGGGACTTGAACTCGACCGTCACAGCGCGCCTCTCAATTGACCCGCGCCCGCGCCGGCGGAACGGGGCCGTCATCGACGCGGCGCGGCCCGGCCGTGCGATTCCATGCGTCGGCGATTTCCAGAAAATTTTTCAGGAGCAAATGACCGTGCTCCGAGGCGATGCTTTCGGGATGGAATTGCACGCCGTGCACCGGCAGCCGGTTATGTGCAAGCCCCATCACCAGGCCGTCCTCGGTTTCGGCCGTAACTTGAAGATCGCGCGGCATGGTCTCCCGCTCGACCACCAGCGAATGATAACGCGTCGCTTTAAACGGCGCATTGAAGCCGCGAAATACGCTGCCGCCACGATGCTTGATCTCCGACAGCTTGCCATGGACTGGGACCGGCGCGCGCACCACCTTGCCGCCGAAGGCCTGGCCGATCGCCTGATGACCCAAGCAAACCCCGAGGATCGGGATCCGCGGCGATGCCGCAGCGATCAGATCGAGACAGATGCCGGCCTCGTTCGGCGTGCACGGGCCGGGCGAGAGTACAATCGCGTCTGGCTCTGCGGCGATGACGGCATCCGCCGTCACCTTGTCGTTGCGATGCACCTCGACCTGCGCCCCGAGCTCACCGAGATAGTGAACGAGGTTGAAGGCGAAACTGTCGTAATTGTCGATCAGAATGATCATGAACGCACGCACATCCTGCCGATGTTAGACACGCGCACGCAAAGGGGGTCAAGCCGTCGCCGGTTAACGCCGATCACTCCGCCGCGGCGCCCGACAGCTTCGCCATCGCGGTCCATTTCGGCAATTCGCTCTTAAGGAAATCGGCATAGTCGGCCGGCGTGCCGAACATGGCCTGGGCTTCGAGCGGCTTCAGCTTGGCTTGCGTCGCGGGCTCTTTGAGCGCGGCATTGGTGGCGCGGTTGAGCTTGTCGATGATCGGTTTCGGCGTGCCCGGCGGCGCGACGATTCCGGTCCAAGAACTAGCGGTGAAGCCCGGCACGCCGTTCTCTGCCATGGTCGGCACATCGGGCAGAGCGTCGAGCCGCTTCGGTGACGGCGTTCCGAGCGGCCGCAATTTTCCGTCGCGTAGCTGCGGCAAGAGGATCGAACTGGTCTCGACCGCAAGATCGATCTGGCTGCCGAGCAGGTCGCTCAGCACATTGGCGCCGCCGCGATAGGTCACCAGCACGATATCGATATTGGCGAGATTCTTAAACCACGCGGCGAGCATGTGCGGCGGCGCGCCGTTCGGCACGCCGAAATTGAGCTTGCCCGGATGCGCCTTGGCGTAAGCGATCAGTTCGGCAACGCTGCCGACCGGCGCTTTCGGGCTCGCCACCATCACGTAGGGCACTTCGGCAACCATCGCGACCGGCACGAAGCGCTTCGGATCGTATTCGGCGTCGCGATAAAGCGTCGGCCCAATCGCGAGCGTCGCGGCGCTGCCAAGAAGGAGCGTGTAGCCGTCGGGCTCCGCGGTAGCGGCGATCTTGCCCGCCAGCGTCGAACCAGCGCCGGGCCGGTTGTCGACATAAACTTGTTGTCCGAGCTGGTCCGACAGGCCCTGGCTGATCAGTCGGCCCATGACATCGGTCGGGCCGCCGGGCGGGAAGGGGACGATCAAACGGATCGGCCGACTAGGATAGGCCTCTTCGGCACTCGCGATCCGTGTGCTCGCCAGCACCGGCATCGCGAGCAACACAAACCAGATCGTCAAACGGCGTACCGCAACTATATTGGCCAGCGCTAGCATCATGGCGAGCTCCCGGTCCGCCCTGCCCACGCTCGCTATGATGCGCGAAATAAGTTTTCGGCGGAAGGCCGGGATTGCCTTCGGTCGCAGCGAGCGTGCTCCGCTTATTCCCGCAAGCGGGAAGCTATTCTTTGTCGCAAACCAAAAATGTCATCCCTTCCTCTACCCGCGGCCGCGCTTGCGCGCAAATGGCAGCTTCGGCAGTTGGCGGGGCGTTTGGAAGAGATGGCGGAACTGTCCTGCGATGAGTCCACGAAATTAGTGGATTGTTCCGCTGGCTAGCTGTGAATCGTGTTGCCCGCCAAATCTGAACTGCGGTTAGCTATGAACGCAGCCGCCTGCTCGATCGCGCGCTGGGTATTGTCAAGGCCGGCAAACTCGGAGAGGCGGCGGGCATGTTGTAGCGGAGAGTCCAACAATTCCGCGTATCGGACAATGGCGGTCGGGAAGGCATGCTCCACCAGAGTCCGGAACATGTGCGAATAAATGATCTCCGCACCCCGAGGGCCGAATTCAGAAGGCCAGCCTCGGCGTTGCCGGGTTGTTTCGATGTCGCCAAGTGGTCGGACAACATAAATCAGACGTGTCTCGAACAACCTGCAAATCTGCGGCAAAAACATCGCCGATAACGGGTGCTTCAGAAAAATCGGCCGACGCACTCTTGCGGCCATGCCCAACACATCCGAGACGAGGAGCCGGTTACGGAATTCGTGAAGTTGAGGCTCCACATTTGCTTCCGCACCATTTCTCATGCTCAGTGTTTCTTTATCGACCAGGCCGACCATCACATCTCTAAAAAGGACCGACTCGTAAGAGTTTCGGGTTCGCTCGTCCCGCGTTTCGAAATACAGCTCCAATCCGCTAACGCCTAACTGATGTATTAAGCCCGCCACGGCAGTCGTTCCGCTTCCCCACGGCCCGCACACAAGGAGTAATTTGGCCGTCTGATCATTGATCGGGGAAGCGGCCACCGGTCGCTGCTCCTGATTATTTTGTTCTCGTGAACCGAGGTGTTCGGGATGCAGGTGAGGTGGGCAATCCGGCGCCGGCGGCTTTTGCGTGTCTTCCGGTCTGCGCGCAATGCTTGGTCGCGGCGCGCCGGGAATTGGGTCTACGCGAAACCCTCGCGGCGGCTCGCCGCGTTGATAAATGTCCCACATGGTCGTGTAGGCCGACTCGATGTGGCGGCGAAAGCGATCCGTATCGAACAATGGAAAGGTGTCCCAATTGGTCTTTAGCCGCTCGCGAACCGCTTTCAGTGCCGACGGATCCTGTGCAAGCCGCAGCGCCAGTGCTTCGTAGTCGGCGAGATTGGTCGTGATCAGATCGCCAAGGCCAATAGCATGAAGCAGGCTTCCAGCGACCCGGCCCGAGAAGCTCTCGCCCAGGCAGGTGACGATAGGCAAGCCGGCCCATAGGGCGTCGCTCGCCGTGGTGTGCGCATTGTAGAGCAGGGTATCGAGGAACAGATCGGCCAGGGCGTGGCGCGCCAGGTGCTCCTCGAGCGTGACGTGTTGCGCAAAGACCAGGCGCCGAGGATCTATGCGCCGCGCAGCCGCTTGCTTGCGCAAATTGGCCGCCGCCGCTTCGTTGTCGCGAATGAGCCACAGCACGCTGTCCTTAACCGTGCCCAGGAGGCGCATCCAGACGTCGAACAGCGGCGGCGTGATCTTCCAGTTATTGTTGAAGCAGCAGAACACAAAGCCCCGCTCGGGCAAGCCTGCGTCTGTGCGCGTGGGCGCCGTCGCCGCGATCGCGCGCCGGCTGTCATTGACTTGATAACAGTCCGGCAGCTGCACGATCTTTTCCGTATAGAACGGCTGCTGCTCCAGCGGCAGCACGATCGGATCGGCAATCACGTAGTCGATGAAGTCGGCGTCCATCGGTCCCGGAAAACCGATATAAGTAGCCTGGACCGGTGCCGGACGGATCGCCAGGATTGCCGGGCGTGAGTCCTGGGTGAGACCTTTCAGATCGACGGCGATATCGACCTTGCGCTGGCGGATAAGCTCCGCCACCTCACGATCGCTCCGCGTGTGCACGCGGTGGAATTCGTCGAACGCCGCGATCAGCCGTGCGCGCATCTCGCTGCGGTCGTCGGGACTGAAACAGAAGCCCAGAATATCGAATCGCGAGCGGTCGTGAATTTCGAACAGCTCCGCCATCAGGAAAGCGGTGGCGTGGGAGAAGTAGTCCGACGAGAGATAAGCAATGCGCAGCTTTCCCGTTTGTTGCCGCATCCGGAGGTGCGTCGGCGCGAGCGACGCCGCAATGGGCGGCGCTAAATGTCCGACATAGGCCTGCGCACATTGCAGCTGCAGACGCGGATCGCTGGTGTAACCGAGCAACGTCAGCGGCGGGACAATGTCGCCCTTTTCAATGCGCGCCGGCATGTCGCGGCCGATTTTCTCCATCCTGGGCCAATCGCAGATCTTCAGCGCGGAATCGGCCAGCCCGCCGAAGGCGTGAACGTGCTCGGGGGCGAGCGCCAGCGCGCGCTCGAAATCGTCGATCGCTTCCTGATAGCGCCGCAGGTCGCGCAAGGCGTTGCCACGATTGTTCAATGCTTCGACATGCGTTGGCGCAAACGCCAGCGCGTTTCCGAAGTCGGCGAGCGACTCGCCATAGCGCTTGAGCCGAAAATTTATGCGGCCGCGGTTGTTCAATGCATCGGCATAATCGGACCGCAGCGCCAGCGCTTTGTTGTAAGCGTCGAGCGCCTCATCGAAACGGTTCAGCTCGAACAACGCATTGCCGAGATTGTTGAGAATCGGCGCACTCCAAGGATTGGCGCCGAGCGCCTTCCGATAGGTCGCGATCGCCTCTTCAAACCGCCGCATCTCCAACAACGTATTGCCGCGGTTGAACAGCGCGTCGGGTTGGGTAGGCCGCGCCGAAAGCGCCTTGTCGAAATTCTTCAGCGCCTTGTTGAACTGCTTGCGGTTAAAAAAGATTAGGCCGCGATTGTTCAGCGCCTCGGGGAAATCCGGCCGCAACGCGATCGCCTTGTTGTAGCTGTCCAGCGCTTCCTCGGTGCGGCCGAACGCGCTGAGCACCATTCCCATATTCGATAGCGCCAACGCGTCGTTGGGCTGCTTCTTCAAGGCGGTGCCGATCAGCTCCAGCGCATCGAAGTTGCGGCCTTGATGAATGCGGATGACACCGAGCAAATGCAGCGCGTCGAAATGGTCGGATTGGATGGCGAGGATTTGCAGATAAAGCGCCTCTGCCGCGGCAAAGTCGCCGCGGTTCTGCGCCGCCAATCCTTCTTGAACACGCTGCTCGATCGTCAAACTCGCCTGCACTGCCGCTCGCCTTACCGCGGATTCGGTTTGAGATTGTTGAGCTCGGTGACCTCGATCCGCTGTCCCTTGGGGGCGCCCACGGCGACCGGAAGCGCATGACGCAGCGTCGCCCCGAAATCGCCCGTATAGACGCGCTGGCCGGTATGCGAAAGATTTGAATTGGCGTCCACATAGATCTCGCCGCCGATTTTTTCCCACAACCGGCAGAAACCGTAATCCTCGGAGAGATAGCGTCCGGTCTCGGGGTCCACCATTACGTCGAAGAATCGATAATGCACCCCACCCGAAGGCACGCTGCCCTCGGGCCAGTCCGGCACATAACGCAGCTGAGGATAAGCCGCGACCAAACGCTCGAAAACGCCGCGCTTGATGCACATGAAACCGGTCGGCGCTTCGCGCACTTTCATGAAACCGTTGGCGTCGACGACGAGCGATACATTCTCGCCGAGCCTACCGGTGTTGACGGTATAACGGGCATACAACTCCTCGAAGCGCTGTCGCGTCGTTCCGGCCGGTACGCCATTCGCCGGCCATTCTTCGCGCTTGAGCGGATAGATGCCGGCGACGACGTCGCGATCGGCGAGCAATAGCCGGAACGCCGCTTCCGGTGAATAACCGATATCCGAATCGATCCAGAATAGATGCGTGTACTGAGGATTGACGAGGAAATATGCGACGCAATCGTTGCGCGCCCGCGTGACCAGGCTGTCGCCCTGCCGAAAAAAGAAATCGATGGGCATGCCAATCTCATGGCAGGCGTTCTGCAGCCGGATCGCCGCAAGGAAGTAATTGACAAAGACTGTGCCGCCGAAACACGGCGTCGTCACCAGCGGCCGCAGTTTTCGTAATGCGGAAGTTTCAAGCACGATGCAGTTCTCTAGGAAAGCGGAGCTCGCTTGCGGGATCGCTTAGCTTATCGCCCTGACCGCCCCCGTTTAGGGCAAACTCATCATGACGGCCAACATAGTAAGAAACATCGCTTGCTCTCCCGCTGTGTGGGAGAGTGAGCGAAGCCGCGTTACCGCGCAGACGCACGAGCGCGCCGTGCAATTTTTGAAGCGGGCTTGATCCGCGCGCATAGCAGATCGAAGCAAACGGGCTTCTTCATATGAGCGGCTTCTTCCCTTCGGTGCCAACGCTGATGAACTTCGACCTTGCCTATGCGGCAGTGAATGGGCAGTGGCGGCTGTTCGGGATTTCGGTGGCGCTTGGAAGTAGCGCGCCGGTCGCCCCCTCTGCGCAGCCGGTCGCCGCCCACACGGCCGCGGAAAAACCGCCGCCGGCGCACAAGCCGCTGCCAAAGCCGGCAACCGAGTCCAAGCAGTCGCCGAAGCCATAAACATGCTCCCGGTCTCGGCGCTGAAATCCATGAAAGTGATGTTCGCGACGCCGTGTTACATCTCGGCGGTCACGATGAATTACGTCGCGAGCATTTTCAGCCTGACCTGCGACGCGGTGCATCTCGGGCTCAACTGCATCCTGCATTTGCACAGCGAGAGCCTGATCACCCGCGGGCGCAACAATATCGTCCGCAAATTTTTGGCCGACGAATCGTTCACGCATTTGTTCTGGATCGATTCCGACATCGCGTTTTCTCCCGATGCGGCGTTGCGTCTGTTGCGCGCCGACCGCGACGTCGCCGCTGGCGTTTACCCGATGAAAAATTTCAATTGGCCCGCCGAAGGTCTGCCCGCCGGCATGACGCGTCAGCAATTCGAGGAGCGATATACCGAATACCCGTTCAATCCGATCGGCCACGGCAGTGCGCGCGTGAGCGGCTATGCCGATGCTGACAATTTCGTCGAGGTCGACGAAGCCCCGACCGGTTTCATGGTGATCAAGCGGCATGTATTCACCCGCATGATGGAGCGCTACCCGGAGCTGCGCTACACGCCGGACGGTCCGCCTGTCCATCCGCAGGCGCATCTGCATTGGCTGTTCTTCGATTGCATGGTGCATCCCGAAACCGGCCGTTATCTGTCCGAGGACTTTGCCTTCTGTCATCGCTGGCGCGCCATCGGCGGCAAAGTCTGGGTCGATCTGGAATGCAAGCTGATGCATCTCGGCCAACACGTGTTCCGCGGCGACCTGACGCAAAGCCTGCGCGTGCAGGGCCGGTGGTGAAGGGCCTAGGTCCGCTCTTACCGGGGCGCGCCGATCACTGCGTCGTGCGATCCGCCGCAATCATGCGAATGTCACGCGGCTGCGCCAGCGGAACGCGCGCATCGCGCGTGCAGGCAGCGTCAAAATACGGCCACGCTTTCTCGCCGCATTCGGTACCCAGCGGACGGATATCGGCGCGATCGCCCTTGGCGCCGACGATCGGCGCGCGGGCGCCAACCTGCGGCGACAAACTCGGGAAGGCCACAAACAAAGACGCTGCGATCGCGGAGACAGCGACGGCATAAGCAGTCTTGATCATGACACCTGGCCCCTGGTTCTGCCCGTTTGAATGTTTTTCGATCCGGGCTTTCTTTTCCGACTGCGTGAATTTCGCCCCCTAGCCACAACGCACGCGTTGATGGAAGTCACAAATCCAGTCTTTCGGCGTAAGTCTTTGCAAAATCGAAGCTTCTAGCCTTTGTCCGCTGTGGCTTTCGGTGCATTTGCCGCATCGACAGCAATTCGGCCGCGTCCGGCTTTGCGAATCGGGAAGGGCTTGGCCACGCCTTGCGGGGACTCAGTAAAGCAAGCTAGACCGCGAGCATGCCTGCCGTGTCGCGAACCAGCCAACGCATCGCATTGTTTGCCGGATCGTTCGATCCGATCACCAACGGCCATG
>JBPYFG010000263.1:0-14724 GCA_051986365.1 Xanthobacteraceae bacterium | reverse complement strand
TGGTGAGCTTGTCGTGGTTGACGCCATAGACCACGGTGAGATCGACGCCGTCGGCCGGCGCCGAGACCAGAACGCGCTTAGCGCCGGCCTTCAGATGCGCGGCGGCCTTCTCCTTCGAGGTGAAGATACCGGTGCATTCGAGCGCGACATCGACGCCGAGATCTTTCCACGGCAATTGCGCGGGGTCCTTGAGCGCGGTCACTTTGATGGCGCCGTTGCCGCAGCTGATCGTGTCGCCCGTGACGATCACTTGCGCGGGAAAGCGACCGTGAACCGAATCATAGCGCAACAGGTGCGCATTGGTTTCGACCGGCGCCAAATCGTTGACGGCGACGACTTCGATGTCGTTGCGTTCCGCCTCGACGATAGCGCGCAGAATATTGCGGCCGATCCGGCCGAACCCATTAATGGCAACACGCACGGACATTTCCCCGGTCTCCTATTCCGCAAACGGCCACTTCGCGAGCCATCGCAGTATCGAACAAATCATATGTGAGCGAGCTTCATAGCTTATTCAACGCCGCTTCGGCGACCTTTTCCGCAGTCAGTCCAAAATACCGATACAAGTCCTTGTATGGCGCGCTAGCGCCAAAGTTGTTCATCCCGACGAAACTACCGCTGGATCCGATGATCGCGTCCCAGCTCTGGCGAATCCCGGCTTCGACCGCGACGTTGACTTTGGCCGCGCCGATCACCGCGCCGCGTTCTGCTTCGGGCAAAGCAAAAAACAGCTCAAAGCAGGGCACCGAGACGACGCGCGCCGGAATTTTGCGCGCGGCCAGAGCCTTGCGCGCTTCGACGGCAGTGGAAAGCTCCGAGCCCGAGGCGAACAACGATACTTGCGCTGCTCCGCCTTCGGCGGCGATCAGTTCATAGGCGCCAGATGCGCAGCGGTTGCGTGCGTCAAAGCCGGTCCGCAGTTGCGGCACATTTTGCCGCGTGAGCGCCAGCACGCTCGGACCATCTTGCGATTGTAGCGCGAGCTGCCAGCATTCGACGGTCTCTACTGCATCGCACGGCCGAAACACTTTCAGTTTCGGTATAGCGCGCAGCGCGGCCAGATGCTCGATCGGCTGATGCGTGGGGCCATCCTCGCCGAGCCCGATCGAATCGTGCGTCATCACAAAAATGACGCGCTGACCCATCAGCGCCGCGAGGCGAATGGCGGGCCGGCAATAATCCGAGAACACCAGGAAGGTTCCGGAATAAGGGATGACGCCGCCATGGAGCGCCATACCGTTCATCGCAGCGGCCATGCCGTGCTCGCGCACGCCGTAATGGATAAAGGTACCGGAATAATCCGGCGCTTTGAGCACCTTCATCCCTTTGGCGCGGGTATTATTGGAGCCGGTTAGGTCGGCCGAGCCGCCGATCATTTCCGGCAGCGCCGCGGTGAGCGCGTCGAGCGCAAGTTCGGACGCCGCGCGCGTAGCGATATCCTTTGGCGTCTGCGCGAGTGTCTGTTTCACGTTGTTGACTGCGGGCGCGAGCCGCTCGGCAACCTGGCCAGAGAGGCGGCGCCGAAATTCGGCGGATCGGGGCGGATCAAGCGCGGCCAAACGTTGTTCCCAGGCGAGCCGCGCCGGCCGGTTGCGTTCGCCCGCCGCGCGCCATTGGGCTCGGATGTCGGCGGGAATTTCGAATGCGGGCGCGGTCCAGCCGAGCCGTTGCCGGGCGGCTGCGATCTCCTCAGGCCCGAGCGGCGAGCCGTGGCTTTTTTCGGTGCCGCCCTTGGTCGGCGCGCCGAAGCCAATCGTGGTGCGGCAGGCGATCAGCGACGGCCGGTCGGAATGCCGCGCCGCTTCGATCGCGCGCGCGATGGCCGCGGGATCGTGACCGTCGATTCGGCTCGCTGCCCAGCCCGCTGATTCGAAACGCTTGACCTGATCGACGGAGTCCGCGAGCGCGGTGGCGCCATCGATCGAAATGCCGTTGTCGTCGTAGAACACGGTGAGCTTGTTCAGCTGCAGATGGCCGGCGAGTGCGATCGCTTCCTGGCTCACCCCCTCCATGAGATCGCCGTCAGACGCGAGCACGAAGGTCGCGTGATCGACGAGATCGGCGCCGAAAACTGCGGCGAGATGGCGTTCCGCGATCGCCATGCCCACCGCATTGGCAAGACCTTGGCCGAGCGGACCGGTCGTGGTCTCCACCCCCGGCGTGTGACCGTGCTCGGGATGACCGGGCGTGATCGAGCCGAGTTGGCGAAAGCGTTTGATCTCTTCGATGGTTATTTTTTCGTAGCCGAGGAGATAAAGGAGTGCGTAGAGCAGCATCGACCCATGGCCGGCGGAGAGCACGAAGCGATCGCGATTCGGCCAAGCCGGGTCGACAGGGTCGAATTTCAGAAATTGGGTGAACAACACGGTAGCGATGTCGGCAGCGCCCATCGGCAGGCCGGGATGACCCGACTTCGCCTGCTCCACAGCATCCATAGCCAGCGCGCGAATGGCATTGGCCATGCGATCGTGCTCGGCGCGAGAAAGCGGTGTCGCGTTCGGATGAGCGGCGGCGGAAAAGCCAGACGTTTGGGCGATTGCATTCGCCGTGGAAAGACGGTCCGGCTTGGTCATGACGCCTGCAATGGGACCCGCAATGGCGCCTGCGATGGCAACCTGCAATCGCGGCGCGATGCGTGGTGCCGCTGTCGTGGGAAAAGGCGGCGGACTGATAACATGGGAACCATCCAAGTCAATTCCGCACAGCCCCGTTGTCGTCGTCATGCACAGGGTCAAAGCCGTGACATTGACGTTTTCCCGCGATACGACGTAAGCTTCTCGCCATAAATAGTTGCGGTCGCACGCTTTTCATAGGACGTGCGGCAGCGGTTTTGGCCCGGTGGAAGGCCATATGAGCGACACCGACCCGATCGAAGCCGCGACGCGGCGCTTGTCCCAGGCGCTCGAAGCGCTCGAGGCCGCAACTGAGCGGCGGCGCGAGGCCGATCGCGCCGATGGCAAACTCGCGGAACAGATTCACGTCTTGGGCAGCGACCGCGCTCGGCTCGCCAGCCAACTTGACGAGGCGACCGCCCGTGCTCGCGCGTTGGAAGCGGTCAACCGCGAAGTCGCTCAGCGAATCGATCAGGCGATCGAAACCATCCGCGGCGTTCTGGAATTCGGCAACTAGCCTTTCGTAAATGGGCCGGCGCGAGCGGTCCGCAGAAGTATGAGTAAGGAAACGGCCAACCGAGGACCGAGAGGAATCTCCCAAGCGAATGTCTCAAGTCAGCGTAACGATCAATGGCCGGCAGTTTCGGATGGCCTGCGAGGACGGTCAGGAAGGCCATTTGATGAATCTCGCGCGGGAGCTCGACAATCGCATCGGCAGCTTGCGCAACAAATTCGGCGAGATCGGCGACACCCGGCTGACGGTAATGGCGGCCATCACCGTCGCTGACGAACTCTCCGAGGCCGGGCTGCGTATCAAGCGGCTCGAAGAAGAGCTCGCGACTCTGCAAAACGCCCAAATCGCGATGTCCGATCGCGACAAAGCGGCGCAAGCCGCTATTGCAGCGGCGCTCAGCAAGGCCGCTGAACGAGTCGAAAACATAACCAAAGCGCTCAATGCGACGATCGCCAATAGCGGCGTGGCGGTGGGCTAATTATTTGGCAGATTACGGATCGACGCGCGGCGTCTGTGCCGCCGCGCTATGGAATGTACGCGCGTTGTGTTGCGTAATCGAATTTGCCCCGGCCGCTGACCAGCCGATCGAGCGAAGTTTGTATGACCCTGCCGCAGGCGATGGCCATTGCGCCCACCGCGACGCCGGCGATCACATCGACCAGGTAATGATTGCCGCTCGGCACCGCCGAGGCGAGCATCACCGCATCGAGCGCGGCGATCGGCCAGAAGATCCACCCGTTCCAACGCAAAACGTACGGCACGATGATCGCTACGGCCGCGTGCATCGACGGAAAACTGATAATGCCGTTGACGGCTTCGAAATCTATCGTGCTGAGCGTCTTATCGCGCAAAGCCAAAACGATCTCCGCGGTCGTGCGTCCAAGCGTCGGCAGGTTCACGAACCGCGCATGGTCCGCCAGCGCCCAAATCGGTCCCAAAGTAGGAAGCAGAACGCTGAGCGCTTCGGCGCTGATCGATGCGCACGCGAAAATGATGAAGAAACGCTCGAGCTCGCGCATTTTTCCGGCGATGACCATTGCGAACGCCGCGCCAACGAGTTGCGCCGTAAAGGTCGCATAAGCGCCGTTGAGTACGCCTAGCAATCGCGATGAATGATCGAGGCTGCTCATGACCTCTAGCCAATCGAAGCCGAGGTACCGGTCAATCCAAATCATGTCGGCATCGCGCAGCGGAAAATCCGCCGCTGCTCCGACATAACTCAGGCAGGCAAGACTGACTCCGAGCACCACGCTTATGAATACCGCTTCGACGAAACATTGAAGGCGAACGACGCGAGGAAACGCGGCCCGGGCGTAAAAGCCGAGCAACAGCGCGGCGCCAGCCCACAGCGGCACGCCCTCGAGAATGGGCGCGCTAACCTTGAGGAAAGCGCTGCCGCCGACTGCGAGCGCGTAAACCGCGATCGTCACAATCATCGCGGCGCGCAGTTTGATCGCTCTTGATTGCTCGACGGCTACGCGTGGGGTCGCAGTAGGCAAGTTCCCATCAGCAGATGATTGGAATCTGACGAGATTTTTGGTCAGCGGCCGCTGGAAAAGAGATTCGAATTTGGACAAATGACTCCGGTCTTGACTGAAGGGGCAAAAATTGGATTGCCAGCAACAATGGACTCGTAGCGTCAAACCACGCACACCGCGCTGGGGTTCCCCCATCATTGCTTGCTTAGCGCGCTTAAGTCGGCTGTCCGTCGCTGCGAGAATCTTTGCAAGACTTTCAGCGCGAAGGTTTTTTGCGAAGGCTTTTTGCGAAGGCTTGGCGCGATGCGCGGTTGCGCATTACATTATTCGTGCGGGGCTGCACGGCGCGTTAGGAGCCATAATCCCCGGGGCCTTATCGATCCTTAAGGGAGCTGTCCCTGACCGGGCTCGTGGGCTCGGACATATGGCGCCCACCTACTTAGGTAGGGAACCCGGGATCAAGCGCTCCGACGGCCGGCGCGGCTCCGCACTCTTTTACTCCACTCCCGTGGCGCATTACCTTGTTGCCGTCATCCTGAGGCGGTCGCGCTATAGCAGCCGCAGCCTGTGTTCCCTTGGCTGCAATGCACGACCCTCGAAGGGCGACAGCCCGGGCCGTCCGTCCTTCGAGGCTCGCGAAGCCTGTCATCGGGCCGGCACGGGGTTCCTTCGCACGAGCGCGATGGGGTGCCCCGACTTCGGGCCGGACCCGTTGGCTCGCACGTCAGGGTGACGGAAAGTGGATGTTATCGTGCAGAAGAAAGTCGAACTGCGACGCGCCGGGCAAGCGCGCCGCGATGCTTTGCCCGCAGAGATACGCAAAGCAGCCGCCGAAACGATCGCAGCTCGTGCGTTTCCGCTTACGATCGTTCCGGGTGCGATCGTGTCCGGCTTCATGCCGCTGGAGAGCGAAATCAATCCGCTGCCGCTGATGCGCAAGCTCGCCGACACCGGCGCGAGACTTGCGCTGCCGGTGGTTGCCGGCCGCGGCAAGCCGCTGATCATGCGGAGCTGGCAATGGGGCGAGCCGCTCGTGCCGGGCGTCTGGGGCATCCGCGAGCCAGGTCCCGCAGCGGCGACAATTGAGCCGGATATTGTTTTGGTGCCGCTCCTGGCATTCGATCGCAGCGGCCACCGCATCGGCTATGGCGCCGGCTATTATGATTTGACGATTGCGCAGTTGCGCGCGAACAAGCCGATTGCCGCCGTTGGGATTGCGTTCGCCGCTCAGGAAGTCGAAACCGTGCCGAGAACTGCTTTCGACGCGCAGCTCGATCTTGTGCTAACCGAGAACGAAACGATCGATTTGCGGAACGACTGAACAGCATGCGCATCCTTTTTGTTGGCGACATAGTCGGACGCAGCGGGCGTGCGGTGGTTTACGAACGCCTGCCCAAGCTCGTGCGCGACTGGAAGCTCGATCTCGTCGTCGCCAATGGCGAGAATTCAGCCGGCGGCTTCGGCATCACCGAGACGATCTATCGCGAACTCATCGATTGCGGCATCGACGCGGTCACGCTCGGCAATCACGCCTGGGATCAAAAAGAGGCGCTGGTTTTCATCGAACGCGCGCCGCGGCTGATTCGCCCGATCAATTATCCGGCGGGTACGCCGGGACGCGGTGCGGCCCTGATCGGGACCAAGAACGGGGGGCGCGCGCTGATCGTCAACGCCATGGCCCGCATCTTCATGGACCCACTCGAAGATCCCTTTGCCGCGGTCGAGCGCGAGCTTGCCGCGTGTCCGCTCGGCCGTGGCGCCGATGCAGTGATCCTGGATTTTCATGGCGAGGCGACGAGCGAAAAGCAGGCGATGGGCTATTTCTGCGACGGTCGGGCGAGCCTGGTGGTCGGCACGCACACCCATGTGCCGACCGCGGACTTGCGTATCCTGTCGGGCGGCACGGCTTACATCACCGATGTTGGCATGACCGGCGATTTCGATTCCGTCATCGGCATGAGCAAGGAAGAGCCGCTGCAGCGTTTCCTGCGACGCATTTCCTCGGCGCGTTTCGAGCCGGCGAGCGGGCCGGCGACTTTGTGCGCCGTCGCCCTGGATGTCGATTCCGCGACCGGGCTTGCGACCCGTGTCGCCCCGATCCGGCTTGGCGGCGTACTGGAGGAGGCGCGGCCGGAGTTTTGGGACTAGTTTTTATGTTGGCCAGTTGCCGGTTCCGAGACCGCAGGCAGACTCGCTTTCGTCTTCTTGAACTGCACGCCGGCTCACACTAATAAAAAGAAAATCGCCCCTGCATAATTACTTCAGGAACGCGCCAAGGAACTACGGATGGCCGGACATTCGCAATTCAAAAACATCATGCATCGCAAGGGCCGGCAGGACGCGGCTAAGTCGAAGCTGTTCGGCAAGCTTGCCCGCGAAATCACCGTATCGGCGAAATTGGGCCTGCCTGATCCGGGAATGAATCCGCGCCTTCGCGCCGCGATCATCGCCGCCCGCGCTGAGAACATGCCAAAGGACAATATCGAGCGCGCGATCAAAAAGGCGGCCGGCGGCGAGGGCGAGAACTACGAGCAGATCCGTTACGAGGGTTATGGGCCCGGCGGCGTCGCGGTTATCGTCGAAGTCCTGACCGACAATCGCAATCGCACCGCCAGCGAAGTGCGTTCGACTTTCACCAAGAGCGGCGGCAATCTTGCCGAAACCGGAGCGGTGTCGTTCATGTTCGACCATGTCGGAGTGATCGAATACGACGCCAAGGCGGCGAACCCCGAAGCGATGTTCGAAGCCGCGCTCGAGGCCGGCGCCGACGACGTCATCTCCAGCGCCGAGGGCCATGAAATTTACGTAGCGCAGGATCGCTTCGGCTCGGTCGCCAAGGCGCTCGAAGCGAAATTCGGCGAACCGCGGAAGGCTTCGTTGGTCTGGCGTCCGCAAAACACCGTCGCTGTGGACGACGAGCAGGGCGAAAAGCTGTTGAAGTTAATTGAGAACTTGAACGAGCACGACGAGGTCCAGAATGTCTATGCCAATTTTGAGGTGTCGGACGCGCTCGTGAGCCGCATGAGCGCATAATACGTAATCGCCTCCGTTTTGGTCGCTGTTTCGCTTTAGCTTTTGCGCACAGGCGCTTTCGCCCCGGTCAATATTCGGTCGCCTGTCATGCTATGAACCAAGAGGCATGACTCGCCCGATTCGCATTCTCGGCATCGACCCGGGGCTCCGCCGCACCGGTTGGGGCGTGGTCGAGATCGCCGGCAATCGGCTCGGCTTTGTCGGCTGCGGATCGGTGCTGACAGATAATCGCGCCGCGCTCGCGGCGCGGTTGTTGGAGATTTATGACGGGCTCATGCGCATCCTCGACCAATACCGGCCGGACGAGGCGGCGGTCGAAGCGACATTCGTCAACAAGGATGCCACGGCGACATTAAAGCTCGGCCAGGCGCGCGGGATTGCCATGGTCGTGCCGGCCAAAGCGGGCGTGCCGGTCGCCGAATATGCGCCGAACCTTGTGAAAAAAAGCATTGTCGGCGCCGGCCATGGGGACAAGGCGCAGGTACGGATGATGATCGGCGTTTTATTGCCGAAAGCCGATCCGGCTTCGGACGATGCCGCCGATGCGCTCGCCGTCGCCGTGACCCATGCCCATCACCGGCAGAGTGTGATGCTCAAGGTGGCGGCGATATGATCGGCAAGCTCAAAGGTTTGATCGAATCCTACGGCCAGGATTCCGTCATCGTCGACGTCAACGGCGTCGGCTACGAGGTGCATTGCTCGGCACGCACGCTGCAGGAATTACCGGGCGTCGGCCAGCCCGCTGCGCTCTCGATCGAGACGCACGTGCGCGAAGATCAGATTCGATTGTTTGGTTTTGTCACCGAGATCGAGCGTGAATGGTTTCGGCTTTTGCAAACCGTCCAGGGCGTCGGCGCCAAGGTCGCGCTCGCCGTGCTCGGCACGCTCAAGCCGAGCGAACTCGCCTCCGCCATCGCCATGCGCGACAAAGCCATGGTGGCACGCGCACCAGGCGTCGGGCCAAAAGTTGCCGAACGCATTGTTACCGAGCTCAAGGACAAAGCGCCGGCTTATACCAATGTCGATCCGGCGCTGGTGCGGCTCTCCGGCGCGCTCGACGACAAGCGCGCGCCGGCGCCGGTAACCGATGCCGTCTCTGCGCTCGTCAATCTCGGCTATGGCCAGGCGCAAGCGGCCGCCGCGATCGCCGCCGCGGCGCGCAGCGCCGGAGAGGGCGCCGAGGCGAAGACGCTGATACGATTGGGATTGAGGGAATTGGCGAAGTGATACAACGCGCGAAGCTTGGCAAAGCCGACGAGGAGTTGATCGCGGCGGCGCGGGCGACAATCAAACGTCGTTATCGCGGTGATTGGCAAGAGGTCGGCGCAGCGCTGCGCACCCGCTCGGGAAAAATCTTCACGGGCGTCAATCTCGACGCTTATCTCGGCCGCATGGCGGTCTGCGCCGAAGCGGTCGCGCTCGGCCACGCCGTCGTCGATCTCGGCGATGCCGGTATCGACACCATCGTCGCGGTGCGGCATCCGGCGCCCGAAGAGGACGATCAGACCATCGCCGTGGTCTCGCCGTGCGGCGCATGCCGCGAATTGATTTTCGATTATGATCCGAATGCGCGCGTGATCGTGCCGAACGGTCCGTCGCCGTCGATCGTACCGATCGCCGAGCTGTTACCGAACAAATACACGCGGGGACCGGAGCGGTGAACGGCAATCCCGAACGCAAGCTAGTCTCTGCCGAGCGCCGCGACGAAGACGCAGCCGAAGCGAGTTTGCGGCCGCAGCGGCTTGCCGAGTTCATCGGCCAGCGCCAGGCCTGCGCCAATCTTGCGGTGTTCATCCAGGCGGCGCGGGCCCGCCGCGAGGCGCTCGATCACGTCCTGTTCGTCGGGCCGCCCGGGCTCGGCAAGACGACGCTGGCGCAGATTGTCGCGCGCGAGCTCGGCGTCAATTTCCGCGCCACTTCGGGACCGGTCATCGCCAAAGCGGGCGATCTTGCCGCGCTGCTCACCAATCTCGAAGCACGCGACGTCTTGTTCATTGACGAAATTCATCGGCTCAATCCCGCGGTCGAGGAAATTCTCTATCCCGCCATGGAGGATTTTCAGCTCGATCTGATCATCGGCGAAGGACCGGCGGCGCGCTCGGTGAAAATCGATCTGGCGCCGTTCACGCTGATCGGCGCCACCACGCGCGCCGGCCTTCTCACCAATCCGCTGCGCGATCGCTTTGGCATCCCGGTGCGGCTTAATTTTTACAGCGAGGCGGAGCTCGAGGAGATCGTCAATCGCGGCGCCCGCGTGCTCGGCATCGAACTCACCGCCGATGGCGCCAACGAGATCGCGCGCCGCGCCCGCGGCACCCCGCGCATTGCCGGACGCTTGCTGCGCCGCGTGCGCGATTTCGCCGCCGTCGCCGGCGCCGCGGCAATCGACCGCGCCGTCGCTGACAAAGCCCTAGCGGCGCTCGAAGTCGATGGCGCCGGACTCGACGCGATGGACCGGCGTTATCTGTCAACGATTGCCGTCAACTACGACGGCGGACCGGTCGGTGTCGAGACGCTGGCTGCCGCTTTGTCCGAGCCGCGCGATGCGATCGAGGACATCATCGAGCCATATCTGATCCAGTGCGGGCTCCTTCAGCGCACGCCGCGCGGCCGGCTGATCACCGCGCATGGGTTCCGCCACCTGGGACTGCCCGAACCGGCGCGCGATCCCGCGCAGTTCGGGTTGTTCGGCAATGGTGAGGTGGAGTAGGTAGGTTCGTCATGCCCGGCCATGGCCGTTCTTTGGACAGCTAGGGCCGGCCATGACGCGGGAGACTTTCGCCGTGCAAACCTACCAAGGCGGCTGCCATTGTGGGCGGGTGCGCTTTCGCGTGGCCGCGGATCTCTCGCGCGTGACGGAGTGCAATTGTTCGATCTGCTGCAAAAAGGGTTTTCTTCATCTCATCGTGCCGCCGGAAGCGTTCGAACTCATAAGCGGCAAAGATGCGCTGACGATATATCGATTCAATACCGGCGTCGCCCAGCACACCTTTTGCACCACTTGCGGCGTTCATCCGTTTTATATTCCGCGCTCCGATCCCGATAAGATCGATGTGAACGTGCGCTGCCTCGACGGTGTCGATATCGGCGCGCTCACCGTCGGCCATTTCGACGGCCGCCATTGGGAAGAAGCGATTACGGGCCGTGTGCCGTGGAGATAGACGCGTGACGAGCGTTCCTCTTGATGGCCAGATCCGCGACGGCCGGCATGTGCTCACGGTGCGCGTCTATTATGAGGACACCGACTTCACCGGCATCGTCTATCACGCCAATTATCTGCGCTACATGGAGCGCGGCCGGACCAATTACTTGCGCCTGATTGGGGCCGATCACCGTGCTTTATTCGAGGAGACCGAAAAGGAAGCGCCGGGCTTCGCCTTTGTCGTGCGCTCGATGAACATCGACTTCCTCAAGCCCGCGCGCATGGATGATGTGCTCGAGGTCATAACCGAGCCGGAGGAAGTTAAAGGCGCCTCGACCACTGTGCGCCAGCGCATCATGCGCGGCGATGAGCTCCTGGTCGAGGCGCGGGTGCGGGTCGCCTTCATCTCGGGCGGGCGGGCGCGGCCGATCCCCAAGCCCTTGCGCATCGCCATGATGGCGGATCAGGAAACGGGTGGCGGCGTCCGCTCGCCGCATTAGCTAAGGCGCATGATGAACCTCGTTCTTTTCGAAACCGCAATCGGATGCTGCGGCATTGTGTGGACCGAGCGCGGCATTGTTGGCGTGCAACTGCCCGAACGCAGCGAGGCGGCGACGCGCAAACGCCTGCTGCGCCGCTTCCCCGGGGCGCGCGAGGGTGTACCCCCTGCGCAGGTGCGGCGCGCCATCGACGATATTGTTGCGCTGCTCGGCGGCGAGCGCAGAGATTTAAATCATGTGACGATCGATATCGGTGGGGTGCCGGAGTTCCATCGACGTGTTTACGAGGCCGCGCGCGGCATCCCTGCCGGCGCGACGCTTTCCTACGGCGAAGTCGCCGAGCGCCTGGGCGATCGCAATCTGGCCCGCGATGTCGCGGAAGCTTTGTCGGAAAATCCCTGCCCGATCATTGTGCCTTGTCATCGGATACTGGCGGCCGGCAGCAAGCCTGGTGGGTTTTCCGCCCCGGGAGGCGTGGCGACAAAGCTTCGGCTATTGACGATCGAGGGTGCACAACCCGAAGGACCCATGCTGTTCGACCGATTGCCGTTGGCCGCGGCCAGGCTACGCCGTTAACGGCGCGTTAAGGACAACCGGGCTTCGTAACCGGAAATGACCGGTGTTGCGCCCTAGTTTGGACACGTTTCGCGATTGATTTCGCCCGGCCGGTGACGGACCGGCCGGGTCGTCGTGATAATTCGGGTGTCGGTCGGCGTGGGCGACGCGCTCCGCCTCCAATCACCCTTAAGCCCAGTCTTTGGGGGCGGCTCCGGTCAGGCTTATCCGTCTTGGTTCCGGTCCGCGGGGCAGTTCGGCCGGGACCGCCTGAAGGGACGCTCATGAATCCTGCCGACATTTCCTCGTCGGTCGCACCGCTGACATCCTCCAATCTTTCGCTGTTCCACCTGTTCTGGCATGCCCATTGGATCGTGGAATCGGTGATGGTGGGCCTGCTCGTTTGCTCGATTTGGGTGTGGAAGATCGTCATCGACAAAACGCTGTTGTTCGCGCGGCTGCGCCGTGCCGGCGACCATTTCGAGGAAGCGTTCTGGTCGGGCCAATCGCTTGAAGATTTATACAAATCGCTGGGCACGCAGCCCGGGCACTCGACCGGCGCGTTATTTGTTGCCGCGATGCGCGAGTGGAAGCGCAGCCTCGAAGGCCACGTGCGGTCGTTGGCGGGACTGCAGATGCGTATTGAGAAAGTCATGGACGTCGCCATCGCCCGTGAGGTCGAACATATGGAACGGGAGCTATTGGTGCTGGCGACCGTCGGTTCGGCAGGACCCTTTATCGGCCTGTTCGGCACAGTGGCCGGCATCATGACCAGCTTTCAATCGATCGCGGCGTCGCAAAACACTTCACTCGCCGTGGTCGCGCCGGGCATCGCGGAGGCGTTGTTTGCCACCGCAATTGGCCTCGTTGCCGCCATCCCGGCGACCATTTTCTACAATAAATTTTCGAGTGAGGTAAACCGGCAGGCGCAGCGGCTCGAAGGCTTCGCCGACGAATTCACAGCGATCTTGTCGCGACAGATCGACGAGCGTGGGTGAGGGCGGGATATGGCGGCGGGCAGCATAAACATTGCCGCAGCCGGCGGGCGAACACGGCGCCGGCGCCGACCCGTCATGAGCGAAATCAACGTGACGCCGTTCGTCGACGTCATGTTGGTGTTGTTGATCGTGTTTATGGTGTCGGCGCCGCTTCTGACCGTCGGCGTGCCGATCGATCTGCCGCAGAGCCAAGCCAAGGCGCTTGAACAAAACAACGAGCCGTTGACGATTTCAGTCAACAATCAGACCCAAATCTTCCTGCAAAGCGATGAGATCAAGCTCGATGATCTGTTACCGAAGCTCAAGGCGATCATTGACGCCCGCGGCGGGACCAGTAACGATCTCATCTATATTCGTGGCGACAGGACCGTTGCCTATGGCATGATGATGCGGGTGATGGGCCGCATTTCGGGCGCGGGGTATCATCGCATCGCACTGGTCACCGAAGTCGAGCAGGGCAGCCAATGAAGCCTGGCATGACCATATCGTGCGTCGGTCACGTCGCGGCGCTGTGCTTCGGCCTGATGGCGATCTCGGCGCAACCGATGGAGGCGCCGCCGGTGCAAGCGCTGCCGATTTCCTTCGTCTCGGAAAAGGACTTCAGCCAGCTCACGCAGGGCGTGAAAAACGCGCCGCAGCTTAAGGTTCCGGACATCAAGCCGCTCGCCGATAAGGTCGACGAGCAGAAAACGGTCGATCAGCAGGCGCCGAAAGTTTCCGCCAAGCCCGAAATCACAATGCCGGCGGCGAAACCCGTTGCCGAAGCAAAGCCTGAACCGAAGCCCGAGCCAAAGCCTGAACCCAAACCTGAACTTAAAACCGAGCTCAAGCCGGCGCCGAAGCCGGCCGACAAACCAGATAAGCCGAAACCGCCGGAATATCGGCCGGATCAGATCGCCAATCTCTTAAAGAAAGATGCGGTGAAGGATCCGCCGAAGCAACAAGACGCGCGGACCCAGCCGGCGCGCGACACGCCAAAATTCAACGCCGACCAGGTCGCCCAGTTGCTCGACAAGCGTGAGCCGCAACGCCAAGTCGCCAGCGCCCAGACGCTCAATGACTCGCCGACGCTCGGCGCGGCAATCGGGGCGCAAAACGCACGCCTGTCGCAGAGCGAGATCGACGCCTTGCGCGCGCGCATTTCCAGCTGCTGGAGTCCGCCTCCCGGAATCGATGCCAATTCCAGGCTCTATGTCGTGCTCCGCGTTTTGTTCAAGGCCGACGGCTCGATGGTGCAGGCGCCGACTTTGGTCGAAGGCTCCGCCTCGGCGCTTGGGCCGGCGCTTGCGGAAAGCGCCAAGCGCGCCTTGCTACTGTGTCAGCCGTTCACGATGCTTAGGCCCGAACACTACGATCAATGGAAGGATCTCGAACTTAAATTTGATCCACACGAGCTGCTCGGCGGCTGAACACATTCATCAGAATCACCATGCTTCACGATAGACCCGTATTTCCGTTGACGCGGCGTGCGCTTGCCTTGGGAGCGCTCGCTGGCGGCTTGGCTTTGCTGCCGCGCCGCGCCAAAGCCGTCCGCATCGACATTACCGAGGGAAATTTCCAGCCGCTGCCGATCGCGATTCCGAAATTTTTCGCGGCCGGTCAGGACGACGGCGAGGCCGCCAACGCGGTCACGCAAATCATCGCGGCGAACCTGCAACGCAGCGGCTTGTTCGCTCCGATCGACCCGACCGCCTATATAGAACGGATCGCCAGCGTCGATGCGGTGCCGCGTTTTCCCGATTGGCGCAACATCAATGCTCAGGCTTTGGTGACCGGCCGGATCGGGCGGCAGGCGGACGGGCGCCTGCAGGCGGAATTCCGGCTGTGGGACGTGCTCGGCGGACAACAGCTCGACGGCAAGCAATATCTCACCACGCCCGACAATTGGCGGC
>JBPYFG010000262.1:0-5540 GCA_051986365.1 Xanthobacteraceae bacterium | reverse complement strand
TTTGATCGGGAAGCGCAGCTTCGCTCCAGGCTCAGGATGCGAGGTGAGCCGGATATGTTCACTGCGGTTCGATCGATTCATCAAAACCAAATCCGAAAGCTATACGACCCGCCGCAACGGCGGGTCGCGCGCCATCTAAGTGAAGTAAAAACTGCGGCCCAGCCGCACCCCGAAAATTATAGCGGTTTCCCACGCCTAGACAACTGCGTCTAAACTCATTGGCCCAATACAAAAAATGGCGCTTGGCCCGTTTTATTCAAGGGCCACGCCTTTCTTCTCGGGGATGAGAAAGGCGGTGGCGAGAATATCGATCAGATAGATGCTCGCCAGCAGTCCGATCGCCACCGTGAAGGAATAAGTGGCCGCCAGCAGGCCGATGACGAATGGGCCGAAGCCGCCGACGCCACGCCCGAGATTGAAAATGACGTTTTCGGCGGTGGCCCGAGCTTCGGTCGGATAAAGCTCCGCCAGCAAGGTGCCGTAGCCACCGAGCATCCCATTGACGAACAGACCCATCACCGCGCCACCAACCAAGAGCGCGCTCGGTGAAATAAGTTGCGAATAGACCAGCACCATGATGAAAGCGCCCGCCTGAAACGTGTACAAAGCAGCGCGGCGTCCTACCCGATCGGCAAAATGTCCGAAAATCAGGATGCCGACTGCCATGCCCAACACGGTGACGGCTGTCCATAGCGCCGATTGCGTGAGCGTGTAGCCGAACCGCGTCGACAGATAGCTCGGCAACCAGATCATCAAGCCGTAGTAACCAAAGTTCTGCACCGAACACAGGATTAACATACCGATGCTGATTTTCGTGGTTGCGCCATCTTTAACGAGCAAGCCGAGCGGCATCTTCGGCTGTTGCGCACGTGCACGCTCCAAAAATATCCTCGGTTCGATGAGGTACAACCGCACCGCGAAAGCGACGAGGCCGGGCACGAGACCGACTAGAAACATCCCGCGCCAGCCGATGATGGGCAGCAGTAACGGCGTAACTAGCGCCGCAACGAGAACGCCGGCCTGCCAGCCGAGTGCGACATAGGTGCAGCCGCGCGCGCGGTGCGAAGTTGGCCACGCCTCAGCGACCAAGGTCATGCCAATACCGAACTCACCGCCGAGCCCCAATCCGGCGAGGGTCCGATAGATCAGCAGGTCCCAATAGCTTTGCGCGAAAGCGCAAAGCCCAGTGAAAGCCGCGAACAAGAGGATGGTCCAGGTCAGAACCCGCACGCGACCGTAATAGTCGCTGAGAACGCCGAACAGGATTCCTCCCACGACTGCGCCGACCAACGTCCAGGTCACCAGCGATCCGGCTTGCGGCGGTGTCAAATGCAGGTCAGCGGAAATCGCCCGCAACATGAAGCCGAGGATGAGGAGATCAAAGCCGTCCATCGCGTACCCGATGGCGGACGCGGCGAGCGCTTTCCTCGGAAACGAAGCGATGCTTTCTACGGAAACGACGACGTCGGCCTGCGCGATAGTCATCTCGATCATCCCCCACGTCGGATAAAGTCTGCCTTCATTCCATCGACCCCTCAAGCCCATACTTCTGGTGATGTCCGCTGAGGGTTCAGAAGCGGAGCCGATGTCCACTTTACCCCCAAAAGCGGACATTGATCTTCAGTCTGCGAATGTCCGCTTTTTAGCGGCGGGATTCCTCATCACCACCGGAAGTGTCATTTCGCAGGTCCATGTACCTGATAGGCGTCTAAGTACACACTACGATTTTGAAAGACCCCCTGTCGTCTCAATAAAATGAACAATGCTCGCAAGCCCATCGCCTCGACGCAGATTGGTCATGACAAAGGGCCGACCAGCCCGCATACGCTTGGCGTCGGTTTCCATTTTTGGCAATGATGCCCCAACGTAAGGAGCCAGATCGATCTTATTGATCACCAAAAGATCAGATCGGGTGATTCCTGGCCCGCCTTTAGAAGGAATCTTGTCCCCTGCAGCTACGTCGATCACGTAGATGGTTAGATCGGCCAGTTCTGGCGAAAAGGTCGCGGCAAGATTATCGCCGCCCGATTCAATCAGGATCAAATCCAAATCGGGAAAGCGCGCGCGCATGTCGGCAACCGCGGCAAGATTGATCGAAGCGTCTTCGCGGATTGCCGTATGCGGGCAGCCTCCGGTTTCGACGCCAACGATCCGGTCGGCATCCAGCGATCCTGACCGAACCAAATATTCCGCGTCCCATTTCGTATAGATATCGTTGGTAATGGCGGCGATCTCGTAGCTCTCGCGCATCGATTTACACAGCGCATCCATCAATGCGGTCTTGCCCGAACCGACCGGGCCGCCAATACCGACGCGAAGCGGACCATTTGCGCTGGGCATAATTAAAACTCGCATCAGCTGCGGAACAACCGCGTGTATTGTGTTTCATGCCGAGCGCTGGCGAGATCGGCGCGAAATGTTGCGCTCGCGAGATCGTCGAGACCCGCGGCGAGCGCACGTTTGACGCTGGCCGCCACTGCCGGTTCGAGCGCGCTTAGCACGCACTGGCCGTCAGTATGACCGAGCGGGACCAGGCGAACGCCGGCCGACACCCAGTTCGCGCATATGGCGGTCAAGAATGCACGCAAAGCCGGGACCAGTGAAATGCTATGGCCGGCACAAGCCGCGCCGACGGCGACCGGATAAGCGACGGGACCGTCCCAAAGCGCAACGAGATTTGTCAGCGCGGTACACGGCCACGCCGCTTGCGTCACTTCAATAAAGGCGCGGCCCAACGTCGTTGTCTCTTGCCAGCGTTCACGGGTCGGGACAAAGGCCGCTGCAAGCTCCGCGATCTCAAAAACCTTTGCCATGTCCTCGGCGGCGATTGCGCGGTGAATATGGCTGAAGATAATCCCATCGTTGATGCCAGCGCCGCGGGTCAGCATGCTTTCGAGCCATTCGCGCAAGGTCGCGGCGCTGTTGACCTCGCCTTTCTCGACCGCCCACTCGATGCCGCTGGAATAAGCGAACGCGCCGACCGGATAGGCCGGAGAAAGCCAGATCAAGAGCCGATAGAGCGCATCCGGCGAGATTTTTTCCGTCGCTATTGCGCGGTGGTGCCGAGTGCCCCTCAACATCCGCTCGTCACCCGTCATGATCGTGGTCTCGGTGTTGATGCGGGTAGGCGCCGCCCTCAGGATCGAACGGCGCCTCGATCTCGATCACGTCGGCGCCAAGCTGCTTGGCCATGTCTGCAGTGACATGATCGCGCCTGATGCGCAGCGCCGTTCCCCACAGCTGCGTGGGAACGTGGCGGTTGCCGAGGTGCCAGGCAATCCGCGCGGTTTGCAGCGCGTTTGCGCAGCGAATCTCGCAGAGCGGTTCCGATGCAGCGACGACTTGGATCAGCCGCCCGTCCTCCAGCACAAGCGCATCGCCGCCCTGCAATTGGGCCGGATGCGGCAGATCAAGCAGAAACGACAGCCCTTTTTTACCTCGCATCGAAATGCGGCGCCGCTGGCGGCCGTCGTAATCGAGCATGACGCTGTCGGCTGGCACGCCGGACCAGGTCGACGCCGTTTTGATCGAGATCGCGCGCATTGCCATCGCAGCGCTTCGCCCTAGAACAGAAAATAACGTTGCGCCATTGGCAGCACTTCGGCCGGCGCACAGGTGAGTAGTTCACCGTTGGCACGCACCTCATAGGTCTCGGGATCGACCTCAATATGTGGCGTGGCGTCGTTGTGGATCATATTTCTCTTGGAAAGTTTGTCTCGCGTGTTGCGTACTGCGACCAGCGACTTTTGGATACCAAGTTTTTTTCCGAGACCGGCGTCGACCGCCGCGGCCGAGGTAAAGACGACCGACGACGCCGTGCGGGCGCGGCCGAATGCGCCGAACATGGGTCGGTAGTGGACCGGCTGTGGCGTTGGAATAGATGCGTTGGGATCGCCCATTATGGCGGCGACTATCGAGCCTCCCTTGATCACGCAATCAGGCTTCACGCCGAAGAACGCCGGCGACCACAGGACGAGATCGGCAAGTTTCCCCTTTTCGAGCGAACCGATGAGCTTCGACACGCCGTGCGCGATCGCTGGATTGATGGTGTATTTCGCGATGTAGCGTTTCACCCGTGCGTTGTCGTTGTCACCTTTCTCCAGTGGCAAGCTTCCGCGCTGCCGCTTCATTTTGTCGGCGGTCTGCCAGGTGCGGATGATGACCTCGCCGACTCTGCCCATGGCTTGCGAGTCCGATGACATCATCGACAGTGCACCGATGTCGTGAAGAATATCTTCGGCCGCGATCGTCTCCTTGCGAATGCGGCTTTCGGCAAAGGCCAGATCTTCAGCGATCGACGGATCGAGGTGGTGACACACCATGAGCATGTCGAGGTGCTCGTCGATGGTGTTGCGCGTATAGGGCCGCGTCGGATTGGTCGACGACGGCAGCACATTCTTCAGCCCGGCGACCTTGATGATATCCGGCGCGTGGCCGCCGCCGGCGCCTTCGGTATGGAAGGCATGAATGGTGCGGCCCTTGAAAGCCTTGATCGTATCCTCAACGAAACCTGACTCGTTGAGCGTATCGGTGTGGATCATGACCTGGATGTCATAGTCGTCTGCGACCGAAAGGCAGCAATCGATGGCCGCAGGCGTGGTGCCCCAATCCTCGTGCAATTTCAGGGCACATGCGCCGGATTTGATCATTTCCTCAAGCGCCGCCCGGCGCGACGCATTGCCTTTGCCGGCAAACCCGAGATTCACCGGGAACTCGTCCGCCGCCTGGATCATGCGCCCGAGATGAAACGGCCCGGGCGTGCAGGTCGTCGCGAACGTGCCATGCGCCGGCCCGGTGCCGCCGCCAAGCATGGAGGTGACCCCCGACATCAGCGCCTCATCGACGAGTTGCGGGCAAATGAAGTGGATGTGAGTGTCAAAGCCGCCGGCGGTGAGAATTTTGCCTTCGCCTGCGATCACTTCAGTACCCGGACCGATGACAATGTTGATGTTCGGCTGGATATCCGGGTTTCCGGCTTTGCCGATGGCGGCAATTTTTCCGCCGGTTATAGCGACGTCGCCTTTAACGATCCCCCAGTGGTCCACAATCACGGCATTGGTGATGACGGTGTCGACGGCGCCCCGCCGGTTGCTTATTTGCGACTGCCCCATCCCGTCGCGGATGACTTTGCCACCGCCGAATTTCACTTCCTCGCCATAGGTAGTGAAGTCCTTTTCGATCTCGACAATAAGATCGGTGTCGGCAAGACGAACGCGGTCGCCTGTCGTCGGGCCGAACATGTCGGCGTAAATACCGCGTTGCATTGTGGCTGGCATGGCGACGCCTCAGAGTTTTCCCATAATCTCTTGCCGAAAGCCGTAGATGTTGCGTTTGCCGGCAACGGCGACGAGCGTCACATCGCGCGATTGGCCCGGCTCGAAACGCACAGCAGTTCCGGCAGCGATATCGAGCCGCATGCCTCGCGCCTTCGCGCGATCGAATTTCAGAGCCGCGTTGGTTTCAAAGAAATGGTAATGGGAGCCGACTTGGATCGGCCGGTCGCCGGTGTTAACGACTGTGAGCGTGACCGTTTTGCGGCC
>JBPYFG010000261.1:0-2743 GCA_051986365.1 Xanthobacteraceae bacterium | reverse complement strand
TTTCGAGCAGTAAGCGGGCGTCCACGAGATCCGGCATGTCAAAGCCCTCGGTGAACCAGCCGTAGACGGGTTCGAGCGTGGTGCGAGCCTCTTCTCGTCGTCCTTGATCGCGCCACAGCCGGGCGAGGCTCGAAGCGGCTCGCAGTTCGAAGAGTCGCGCCTTCTGCGTGCGCGCGACCTCCAACGCGCGCAAAAAATGCGGTTCGGCATCACTGCGGCCAGACATGGCCAACAGATCGCCGACGAGACGATGGACCTCAGCTGCCACCGTCTGCTCCCCGTTCTTCGTCATCCAGTCCTGGGCCTTCGACAGCGCCTGCGATGCGCCGTCCCAGTCGGCATGCCTCAACAACACTTCAGCCAACAATGTCAGCAGGTACGGCAACTGGGATCCACCAAACTGTTGATAGCGATCGATGCCGTGGCTCATTTCTGCCAGTGGAGCGCTGCCTGGTTCGAGCATTGCCTGGGCAGCGGCACGCGCGACCGCGCCGGATGCCCCAGGGAATGCGAAACCTTGTTCGTTGGCCGTTTGAACCGCCTGGTCGGCGAATTTAAAGGCCGTCGTCCAGTCCCGACATGTCAAGGCTGTAAATGAGCACCACACCAGGCCACGGGCCACCGTGAAGGGATGTCTAGTGCAAATAATGATCCCTGCGGCCTGGCGGATCGCCTCAAGGCCGCGTTGCGGGTGCCCTAGCATTGCGTCGGTCCAGGCGGCATAAGCGACGTCCGCGGGCCCGGTGGCAAAAGCGTAGCGGAGGGCGGAGTAGCCGCCACCCAGGCCATGATGGATACGTGCGCCCTCGGCGAAATGCTGATGCGAGACAACCAAATTTCCCGTGGCAAAGAAGTGCAGGCCATTGGCAAAACGGGCCCCCATTTGTGCCACCGGGTCGTCCGATTTCTGAGCCACCTCCAACAATTCCGCCGCCAGCGAGCCCCCAGCCCAATAGTTAGCGCGCATATGGTTGGACAACCAGGTCTGAAACAACACCGGCGCCAACAGATTGGCATCGCCAGTTTGACGGCACAGCTCCAGTACGTGGTTCAAGGTATCGACGACGAGGTCAGCGCTATAGCCCCTCGTCACCTGGAGCACGGCGACCATGGCGCTGTTCAGGTCGATCTCCGTGCGCAGCTTCTCCGGCGAATCGGCAATCTTCGCCAGGCAATTGATGCCGGCTTGCAGGTGGGCGATCGCTTCCTTGTTGGCAGACCTTGCGGCCGCACGCTCGCCGGCTTTTAACCAGTAGTGCACCGCCTTCGCGACCAGTCCCGCGCGAGTCAGGTGATAGGCGCACAGCTCGGGCTGCGACTCCAGCGTTTCCGGCAATTGCCGCTCAAGGGCATCTGCGATACGGGCATGCAGCTCCTGGCGCGAACGCATTTATGATAGACCGAGATGAGTTCTCGCAGGTCTTCAGGATCCATCCGAGCTGAGAGCGCGGTCGAACCAACGAGGTCCGAGAACAGCACCGTGACCTGGCGGCGCTCGCCGGTCTCGTGCGAAGCGGCTGCTGAGGGTGGCGGGGCCGGGTCTTTTCGGCGGCTACATATTTCAGCTATTGCGAGCAGGAGCTGACGCCGATGGCCAAGCGACGTAACCCCGAGTTCTTTCAGGTCTTGGTCTGTCAGATGGGGTAAGATAGCGAAGGTGATGTCGTTCTCGGCAAAGCGCTGCGCGTATTGCCCGAGACCGAGCTTTTCGAGCCAGTCCGCAATCTGCTGCATCGGCGGCCCTCTACGGATTTGACGCCATCCGTTCTGGACCGGCATGTCGGAAGGAGTTTATCAACACTCGGCAAAGCCCAGTAGGGCCGCATTGACGCGCCCCACGTCGAACAAGGCATTTTAGCGAGTAATGCGCCGGACGTCGCTGGTTGGCATCGGGTCCGAATTCTGAACAGCATACCAATGTCCGCTTTGGGTCAAAAGCGGACATTGAGGCGCTTCCATCCATGTCAGCTTTACCCCCCGACCGCGATGGGTCGGGTATGGCTGGAGATATTGAAAGAGATGGTACCCGGTAGTCTCTGTGATGAAGTGTGATGAGTGGCCCAAGACTAGCCTCAGCGTGCGGATCTTCGCGGGGTTTCGCGTAGCGTCCGAAATGTCACCGAATACCGCAGCGTCTCAAGCGGTGGAATGCTGTGCTCCCATTCCGTTCGTGAAGCGCCACGCAACAGATAGGCCGAACGCGGCTCGGCCGCGAGGGCCCGACGCGTCCATCTTGAGCCCGCCTTGCGGCGTAGACGGAAGGTGCACGGCGCAAGTAGCGAAATCCCGATGACGTCGCCGAATTGCGGGCGGTCCCGGTGCCACCCGATGCCGGCACCAGGTCGGTATTCAATTAGCAGTGCATGTTCGAGTGCTGACGGCTCAAGGCTCGCGAATTCCGCAGCACGCTTGCGAAGCGGCAGCAGAAACTGGGGCAGCTCGCCAGCTTGCTTGAGCCCGCCGCCGTTAAAATCATAGTGCCAGCCGAAGGACACGGTGCGACGCTTGCCGAGGAAGCCGTGGAATTCGAATTCCTTGAAGCGTAACGCGGGCAGCACTTCTAGCAGCGCGCGCTCTTCATCAGGTGAAATCAGTTCGGCGGCGTAGCGCATGCCCTCGGGCAGATCAGGCGCGCTCTCGAACAACTGGGCCTGCAGTGTCGTTTCGTGCACGGAATGGACTCTTCATCGTGAAGGCATCGGGCCGGATGCCGACTTCGATGCGGGACCAAGGCAGCAACATG
>JBPYFG010000260.1:0-4576 GCA_051986365.1 Xanthobacteraceae bacterium | reverse complement strand
GTCACGCTGGAAGACCTTGCCGCGATGGTCAAGAACGGCGAGGACTTCGTGGTCTATGACGCCAAAACCGGCGAGGACATCACCCGGTCGGTTCTGACCCAGATCATCTTCGAGCAGGAAAACAAGGGGGGTCAGAACCTTCTGCCGATCACGTTCCTGCGCCAGCTGATCCGGTTTTACGGCGACAGCATGCAGATGCTGGTGCCGCGCTATCTCGAAGTTTCCATTGAATCCTTGACACGCGAGCAGGAGAAGTTCCGCCAGCAAATGGCGCAAGCCTTCGGCGTCGGCGCGTTCACGTCGCTGGAAGAGCAGGTCCGGCGTAACATGGATATGTTCGAGCGCGCCTTTGCGATGTTCGCGCCGTTTGCGCGGCGGGAAAGCGGCAGTGGCGAAGGCGGTGAAGCCGAAAAAAGCTTGGGCAAATCGGGCGATATCGACGATCTTAAACGTCAGCTTGACGAGATGAAGCGCAAGGTCGATCGCCTGACCGGCGGCAGCGAATGAGCCTTTAGGCCTGGTCTGACCGCTCGACCTCGATCTGCCGCGTCGCGCTGCGCATGCCGACGATAAAGCCGGCCAGCACGTCCACGAGCGCGATCGCCATCAACAAGAAGAAGGTCGAGGTCGCGGCCCGTTGCACCAGCAGAAACTCGACCAGCATGACGATGAACAGCGCCATCGACAGCACGTGATCCATGATGCTGCGATTGCCGGCCCGGGTCGATTTGATCAGCTCGATCCAGAGCAGGAAAATCGCAAAGGCGAGAAGAATATCCTCCCAGGTCAGCACCCAGTCCTGGCCCGACATCATGTGCACCGTGGTGACTGGCGAGGTCCAGCTCACGCCGGGGGTGAGAAACGCGATCATGTTGTAGATCGCGAATGGAATAAGGAGCAGCGGAAAGCCAAGCGCAAACATGATCCATCTCGCTCAATCGCCCGGCGAGGGCGCGCGCGGCACGGCGGTGATCCTGCCGCGATGAGGAACTCTGGATCGTATAGGGGCCGAGCCGGCGCAGACAATACCGCGCCGCGACGGAGCTTTAGGTTTCGGACTTCTTGTTCAGCACTTGCCGGCCGCGATACATGCCGGTCTTGAGATCGATGTGGTGCGGCCGCCGCAGCTCCCCCGAATCCTTGTCTTCAATATAAGTGGGCGCTTTGAGGGCATCGGCAGACCGGCGCATGCCGCGCTTTGACGGCGACGTTTTTCTCTTTGGCACGGCCATAGCCGTCTCCTCTCGGTTTCGCTGCTCGGAACGCGGCTTATAGAAGAATGATTGCTACCAGGCTAGCCCCGCACGCAAGCATCGAGGCCGCTGAATTCGAGCGATCGCCGCTCATAAAGCGCGGCGAGACGGCGCACCAGCACGCTCGGAATGCGGGCGCTGCGGCGTACCGGATTTGGCAAGATCGCTGCGAGTTCCGCCGCTTCGGCCGGGGTGAGATCGCGGGCCGATTTGCCGAATGCCAACCGCGCCCCGGCTTCCGCCCCGAATTCGCCGTTCGGTCCCCATTCCGCAATATTGAGGTAGATTTCGAGCACCCGCCGCTTCGGCAGCACCAGATTGAGCCACAGCGCCAGCGGGAACTCGAGCGCCTTGCGGATAAAACTGCGGCCCTCCCATAGAAATAGATTTTTCGCGGTCTGCTGCGTGATCGTCGAAGCTCCGCGCGTCTCGCCGAGTTCGTCCGACTGCTGCATCGCCTCGCGGATGGCGCCGAGGTCGATGCCGCGGTTGCGGCAAAAAGTGCCGTCCTCCGCGATAATCACAGCGAGGCGCAACGCCGGCGCGATGCGGTTTAGCGGAACGACAATGCGCGTGACACGCTTGCCGGTGACCCAGCGCCACAGCATCGGCGTCGAGACCGGATCAACGAAGCGATAAAGCGGCGCGATCACATAAGGGATGAGGAGGACGGCGAGCGCGAGGATTATTAAGTTTCTGACAAGCCGTCGCACGAAATGCCCTCCGGGCGCGATGCAGACGTCCGTGCGAGCCTATTCTAGTCGCGCGCGTAGCCGATCAGCGGTTTGCGCTTGCGTCCGAGCAGGATCAGAACCGCCGCGGTGATGCCGACCACGACCCAAGCCGGCAGGTCGAAGACGCGCTGCAGGTACGGCTCCCACGCCCAGGATAGCTTCAGCTTGAGCCAGTCTTGCACCGCCCTGAGGCTGTTCTGATCGATGATCGCCCAGACGTCGTCGAGTCTGGTGTAGAGGAGATCATGATTGGCGATAGATTTCGTGCCGTCATAGACGAAAAGCACAAAGGCGGTGGCCAGAAGGCACAGGCCGACGAAACGAAACAGGAATCTGATCATGGCGATGTTGGCGGAGAACTATCGGTCGTGCGCCAGCCATTACCCTTCCGCGCCGCCGAGTTCAATGCGCTGCAACCAAAGATCGCGCCAAGCGGCTTTCGCCGCGACCGGTGGAGCGAGCTGACTTGCAGTCGCAGCAACCTTCGACAGGGGTCCTTGAGTACGGACCGGGGCTTTCGCTAAAGTCCCACGGGGCTTCGCTTTAACCCGCTCATTAAAGCGCTCATTCCGGCAGGCGAAACGAAAATGGCGGCCAAAAACGGCGGCAGAAACGGCGGCGTTGGGCAGCGTCCGACCTTCACCGATCAGGAAGCCCTGCTATTTCACAGCCAAGGCCGCCCCGGCAAGCTCGAAATCGTTGCCACCAAGCCAATGGCGACACAGCGCGATCTTTCATTGGCCTATTCGCCGGGGGTTGCCGTTCCGGTCCTGGCGATCGCTGACGACGAAAGCAAGGCGTTCGACTACACGACAAAGGGCAATTTTGTTGCGGTGATCACTAACGGCACCGCCATTCTCGGGCTTGGCAATCGCGGCGCCCTGGCCGCCAAGCCGGTGATGGAAGGCAAATCGGTCCTGTTCAAGCGATTCGCCGATATCGATTCCATCGATCTTGAAGTCTCGACCGAGGATCCGGACGAGTTCATCAATTGCGTCAAGCTGCTCGGTAAGGGCTGGGGCGGGATCAATCTAGAAGATATCAAGGCGCCGGAATGCTTCATAATCGAGCAGAAGCTCCGCGAACTGCTCGATGTGCCGGTCTTCCATGACGATCAGCACGGCACCGCGATCATCGCCGCCGCCGGCCTGATTAACGCGCTAGAACTTACCGGCCGCGAAATCGCGACCACCAAGCTCGTTTGCAACGGCGCCGGCGCCGCCGGGATTGCCTGCCTTGAACTTCTTCGCGCCATCGGCTTTCGCCCCGAAAATCTCGTTCTCTGCGATACCAAAGGCGTCATCCACGAAGACCGCACCGATGGCATGAATCAATGGAAATCCGGCTTTGCCGTTAAAACCAAAGCGCGCACGCTGGCCGAGGCGCTGGCGGGGGCTGACGTGTTTTTTGGGCTTTCGGTGAAAGGCGCGGTCACCCAGGACATGGTGAAGTCGATGGCGGACAAGCCGATCATCTTCGCGATGGCCAATCCCGACCCGGAAATAACCGTCGAGGAGGTTGCGGCGGTCCGCTCAGACGCGATCATGGCGACCGGCCGCTCCGACTATCCGAACCAGATCAACAATGTGCTCGGCTTTCCCTACATCTTTCGCGGCGCCCTCGACGTGCGCGCTCGCGCCATCAATATGGAAATGAAGATCGCCGCCGCTCAGGCCTTGGCCGCGTTGGCGCGCGAGGACGTGCCCGACGAAGTTGCCGTGGCTTATGGCGCGCGACCGAAATACGGACCCGACTACATCATTCCGGTACCGTTCGACCCGCGGCTGATATCCGATATCCCACCGGCGGTGGCGAAGGCGGCGATGGAATCCAAGGTGGCGCGGCGGCCGATCGAAGACATGGAGGCCTATCGCCATCAATTGCGCAGCCGCCGCGATCCGATCGCCGGCGTGTTGCAGGGAGTCTACGAAAGGCTGCGCCGGCGTCCGCGTCGCGTCGTGTTTGCCGAGGGCGAAGAGGAACAGGTGATCCGCGCCGCGGCGAGCTTTGTTCACGAGGGGCTCGGCACCGCGCTCTTGGTTGGCCGCGAACCGCGCGTGCGCGCCAGCGCACAAGCGCTTGGCATTGAGCTTGGCGGCAACATCGAGATCACCAATGCCGCCATCTCCTCGCGCAATTCATCCTATGTGGCGTATTTGTATGAACGGCTGCAGCGCCGCGGCTTTCTGCAACGTGACTGCCAGCGGCTCATCAATCAGGACCGCAATCACTTTGCCGCTTGCATGGTGGGGCTCGGCGATGCCGATGCCATGGTCACCGGCGTAACCCGCAATTTCTCGGTGGCGCTCGAAGACGTCCGGCGCTGCATTGATACCAAACCCGGCCATCGGGTAATGGGGATCTCGCTGGTCTTGGCGCGCGGTCGCACCGTCCTGGTCGCCGATACCGCCGTGACCGAGATGCCAACGGCCGGCGAACTTGCCGAAATCACGATCGAAGCGGCGCGCGTCGCCCGCAATCTCGGTTATGATCCGCGCGTTGCTCTGCTTGCGTTTTCCACTTTCGGCCAGCCGCCCGGCGAGCGCTCGCAGCGTGTGCAGGAAGCGGTGCGGCTTTTGGACGAACAAC
>JBPYFG010000259.1:0-3701 GCA_051986365.1 Xanthobacteraceae bacterium | reverse complement strand
CGGCGGCGTGCCGGCCCGCTCCGCCGCCGATGTCGGCGCCCAGGCCGACGTGGTGCTCACCTGCCTGCCGTCCACCGCATCGCTCGACGATGTGGTGCACGGCCCGCGCGGCCTCATTCACTCGGCGCGGCCGGGACAAATCGTCGCCGAGCTCGGCTCGCATCCGCTGCCAGACAAGCGGCGCCAGATCGCGCTTTTAAAGGACAAGGGTGCGATCTTCATCGATGGCGAAGTATCCGGCACGCCGGGCATGGTCACCGCGCGCAAGGCGGTGGTCTATCTCGCCGGCGACGCCGCGGCCTGCAAGAAGCTCGAACCCGTCGTCGCCGGCTTCACCGATTCCTGCCTCTATTTCGGCGAATTCGGCGCCGCGAGCCGGGTCAAGCTCGTCAACAATCTTCTCGTCGCCATCAATATTGCCGCGACCGCCGAAGCCATGGCGCTGGGCCTCAAAGCCGGCGTCGACGTGCCGCTGATGATCAAAGCCATCGCCAACGGCAGCGGCGGCTCGACCCAGTTCGCGATCCGCGCACCGTGGATGGCGGAGCGGCGTTTCCAGCCGGTGCAGGGTTCGGCCGGCACGCTCGCGCACTATTTCGATATGATCGCCGATTTTGCTGGCAGCGTCGGCGTGGCGACGCCGCTTATGGATTGCGTGGTGCCCCTCTATCGGCGCTGCATCGAGATGGGCTTGGGCGACAAGGATGTCGCCGCCATGGTCGATGTCTTGAGCGCTTTGCCGCGCGCCAACCAGTAGCGCATGATCCGGAAAAATGGATACCGGTTTTCCGAAAAGATCACGCGCAAACAAGATGCTAAAGCGAAAATTTAAAATCATTTCGCTTTAGCCTTTAAGGGAGATACCGCATGATCCGCGTCAGCAAGATCGCGCACGCCGCCTACGAGACGCCCGATCTCGCGCAACAGACCGAGTATTACACCGAGATCATCGGCTTGACGCTTGCGGCGCAGGAAAAAGACGCCGTCTATCTCGCCTCGACGGTCGATCACCATTCCATCGTGCTGCGCAAGGGCGCGCAGGCACAATGCACGCGTATCGGCTTTCAGATTCCGCCCTCGGCCGATCTCGATGCTTTCCAAAAGCAGGTCGCCGGCCACGGCATCTCAACCGAGCGCCGCACCGATCCCGAGCCGTCGATCAAGGACGTGCTGGTCTTTGCCGATCCCAAGGGCACGGTGATCGAGGTGTTCAAGCGCGACGCCTTCTCACACCAGAAATTCCAGTCCAGGGGCATCGTGCCCTACAAGCTCGGCCACGTCGCCTTCCACGTCACCGACGTCAAGCACGTCACCAAATACTATTGCGACGTGCTCGGCTTCCGCGAGTCCGATTGGATGGGCGACTTCTTCTCGTTCCTGCGCTGTGGTCCCGATCATCATACGATCAATCTGATGCAGACCGGATCGAACCGGCATTTCCACACCGCTTTTGAGCTGCGCGACTGGGCGCATCTGCAAACCGCGTGCGATCTCCTCGGCCTGCGCGGCTATAAGCTGTTGTGGGGGCCGGGCCGGCATGGCATCGGCCACAATCTGTTCGCCTATCACCGCGCGCCGAACGGCTTGATCACCGAGACTTTCGCCGAACTCGACCGCATGAACGAGGAGCTCGGCTATTTCGAGCCGCGGCCGTGGCATCGCGACAATCCGCAGCGCCCGAAAGTGTGGGCCAAGGATCCATCGGCGTCGAACTTGTGGGGTATTCTGCCAAGCGAGGAAATGATGAAGTGACGCGCTGCAAGCGGGCAAAATTCCAAACGTTTGCTCCCCTCACCTGCGCCTGCGACTTTCGAGTAAAACGAGAAAGTCGGGTGAGGGGGTAGGGGAGGAGAGGCGTCAATGCTGAACATCAGGGGCATCGTTGCGTCGATCTTCATTTCACTCGCGCTCGGCGGGCCGGTGCGCGCCGCCGATCCGATCAAGGTCGGTTTCAGCATGGCCTTGACCGGATCAGTCGCGCAGAACGGCAAGCAACTGATCATGGCGCTTGAGCTGTGGCGCGACGACGTCAATGCCAGTGGCGGCCTGCTCGGCCGGCCGGTCGAGCTCGTTTATTACGACGATCAGAGCAATCCGACCAGTGTGCCGGGCATCTACACCAAGCTGATCACGGTCGACAAAGTCGATCTCTTGCTCGGCCCCTATGCGACCAACATGGCGGCGGCTGCCATGCCGGTGGTTATGCAGCACAACATGACGACAATCAGCATTCTTGCCGTCGACGTGAACCGGCATTTCCACTATTCGCGCTACTTCGACATGATCCCAGTCGGCCCGGAAGGAACCAAGGCGTTCTCGAAGGGCTTCTTCGTGCTCGCCGCGGCCCAGAAGCCGAAGCCGCAGACCGTTGCGATCGTCGCCGCCGATGCAGAATTTTCGAAAACCTCCGCCGACGGTGCGCGGGAGAACGCCAAAGCCGAGGGCTTCAAGATCATCTATGACCAAAGCTATCCGCCGAGCACGACCGATTTCGCGCCGGTGATGCGCGCCGTGCAGGCGGCCAATCCGGACATCGTCTTCGTCGCCGCCTATCCGCCCGACACCGTCGGCATCGTACGCGCGGCTGCCGAAATCGGCCTCACCCCCAAAATGTTCGGCGGCACCATGATCGGCCTTCTGATCACGCCGATCAAAATGCAGCTCGGGCCGATGCTCGATGGCATCGTGATCATGGAAAGCTTTGTACCGGCGGCGAGCTTCAACTTCCCCGGCGTCACCGACGTGCTCAAGCGCTATCAGGCCAAAGCCGCCGGCGAAAAGATCGACCCGATCGGTTACGCCTTCGTGCCGTTCGGTTATGCGGCGGGACAGGTGCTGGCGCAGGCGGTGGAAACGACCAAGAGCCTCGATCAGGCGACGCTCGCCGATTACATCCACCATCACACCTTCTATACCGTGGTCGGAGAGATCAATTACGCCCCCGATGGCGCCTGGGCGCAGCCGCGCACGCTCTTCACGCAATTTCAGAACGTCGCCACCGCCAACATCGATCAGTTTCGCGACGGCAGCGTGCAGCCCATCCTGTGGCCGCCGCAATACAAGTCCGGCACCCTGATCTATCCCTATGCCACAGCGAAGAAGTAAGTCGGTTGCGATTGATAACAGTGAGATGAAATTGTCCGCGTGGCGAGCTGCATGTTTTCCCTCCCCCCTTGAGGGGGAGGGCAGGGCTCGTTGCCTCGCGTTCGCGCGATGCCGAGCCCGGGAGGGGGGTTCAGAAACAGGTACCCCCCTCCCGGCTCACTTCGTTCGCCGGCCTCCCCCGTCAAGCTTGCACTTGGGCGCGCGCAAGCGCGGCCCGGGTGGGGGGAGGCGAAGTAAATTGGTTATCGCTGCCCTCTTGATCACAATTGTAATCGCTACCCCAAGCGCCCCTGCCCACGCCGACAGTTATCCTTCGAAAACCATCACCATCATCGCACCCGCCTCGCCTGGCGGCGTTACCGATCTATTGGCGCGCATGCTGGCGCGGCGCTTTATCGCCGATTGGGGCGCGCAGGCGATCGTGGAAAACAAACCCGGCGCCAACAATCAGGTCGCCGCCGAATATGTTGCGCGGCAGCCGGGCGACGGCTACACGCTGTTCATCGGCCCGGAGACGACGTTCATCGTCAATCCGTCGCTCTATCCGCATCTCGCCTACGATCCGGTGAAGGATTTCACGCCGATCGCCGGTCTCG
>JBPYFG010000258.1:0-3302 GCA_051986365.1 Xanthobacteraceae bacterium | reverse complement strand
TTGCCAAGGTCGCGGGAACCGGCAGCTTTGTGCTGCCGATCCACTTTCCGCATCCGACCACCGGGCGTGTTGAGGCGGACGGCAATCGATTTCGCTATAAGTTCGTTCGCTGAATCGTATGCCGCATTGCGCTTTCGGTGCGGTGCGATCGCCGGGGGCGGCGATTTTGAGGGGCAAATGAAGCGACGGGGATTTCTCGGCTTGGTCGCCGGCGCCGCCGCGTGGCCGCTTGCGGCGCTGGCGCAACAGGGCGCCGGCATGCGCCGCCTCGGGGTGCTCGCGGGTTATGCCGCCAACGATTCGCTTGGGCAATTGCTTGCGACGATCTTACCGCACGGTCTCGCCGCGCTCGGCTGGAACGAGGGTCAAAACATCCACATCGATTGGCGCTGGGCGAGCGGCGACCACAAGCTCTACCAAAGCTACACCGCGGAAATGGTTGTGCTTCGTCCCGATGTGTTGGTCGTGCAAAGCAGCCCGGTGGTTGCGGCGCTGCAGCGCTCCGCCAACACGATCCCGACCGTCTTCGTCATGATCACCGACCCGCTCGGACAGGGGTTCGTCAATAACCTCGCGCATCCCGGCGGCCATATCACCGGCTTTAGCGATTATGATCCGCCGATCGCCAGCAAGTGGGTGGAGCTGCTCAAACAAATCAAGCCGGCCATCGCCAGCGTTGCTCTGCTTTACAATCCCGCTTCCACGCCTTTTGCCGATCTCATTCTCCGGGCCGTCGAGCCGGCAGCCCGCTCGTTAGCGGTAACGGCGCGCTCCTCGGCCTGCCGCGACGATGCCGATATCGACGCCGCGATGAAGCTTGCGCGCGACGCGCGCGGCGGCGTTCTGGTGATGCCGGAAGTTTTCACGACAGTGCATCGCGACGCCATCGTCGCCGCTGCGGCGCGGCATCGGATGCCGGCGGTTTACCCCGATGAAATCTCTACAACCCACGGCGAATTGATGTCATACGGCATCGATCCAGCCGACGTCTTTCTCCGGTCCGCCTCCTATGTCGACCGTATCCTCAAAGGGGAAAGCCCCGGCGACCTGCCGGTGCAGAATCCGACCAAATTCAGGCTGACCATCAGTCTCAAGACAGCGCGGGCGATGGGACTTCCGGTCCCGCCGACGCTGCTCGCGCTTGCCGATGCGGTGACAGAATGACCATTTGCGGGCGCGCGATACATCCTGGCTGCGGTCCGGATACTGGTCACAAGGGCAGCGCCGATTCAGACTACAAGCACAATGAGACCGCATATCGCCAATGCGATGGTCCACATTAGATCAAGGTTGATCCAGCCGCGCCGGAGGAATCCGACGCCGATCCATTTGTAGACAACGATCGATACAATCCCGATGGTCGCCAGCATCGCCGCGGTGTGGAGGGACAGCGCCGCCAATCCGACGGGAACGGAGCTGCCCGGCGTGAGGGCATGCGTCGGCGAAGCGGCAAGGCAGAGCGGGATCACCGCCGGGATCAGCATCAGACCCGCACCGTGAGCGTTCGCCATCAGAAACGACCATACGAATAAGCCACCGAGCCCAACCTGCATCCCGAAGCGCAACTTGTGGCGCCGCCCGTACAGCGCATGCCATCCAGCCCAGGCGAACAGCGCCGCGGCGGCGAACGGCCTTAGCAAACCGGGCTCGAGGACAAGCCCGAGCGCCAGCACGAGGAATAGGATGACGGCGACGGCGAGCGCGTGGCCGAGCCCGATTGGCAGAAGCGCCAGCCAAACCACCCGCTCGTTGCGGCGGTTAAGCCCGAGCGCCACCGCGAATAGCCAACCCATCGCGGGATTGATGCCGTGAAACAGCCCCAGTCCCGCTATCGCGAGCCACAGCCAAACTGTGTCGGGAAGCGGCGGCAGCGACACGCGCGTTTACGCCATCACGGATAGCAATAGGAATCTGAAGAACAGTCGCCAGCCTCCAGGCGGACCTGATGCGGACGCTGTCCCTTCGGCCAGTCGATGAAGAATTTCGGATCGAAGGCGATCCCGCCCTCCGGCTTGGCGTCGAGCTTGACCATCCAGCCGTCGATCCCCTCGGGATAGAATTGCGGGTCGATGGCACCGTAAAGGGAGTTGGTGAAATAAACCCGCCGCCCGTCGCGGCTCACCTCGACCATTTGTGGACCGCCGCTGAGTTTGCCGTTCTTCGCGCCGGGGTGGCTTGCGCGCGCGACGATGCCGCCGATGCGCACCTTGCCGGTGAGCTTGGGATTGAACGGATCGGACACATCATATTGCTGCAGATCGCCGGTGCCCCAGCAGGCGACGTAAAGGAAGCGGTCATCCATCGAAAGGTCGAGATCGGTGACAAGCGGCGGTACCGCTTTGAAACCTTTGAGCACGGGCGGTAGGAGGTCAGGATCGGCCGGCTCCGCCGGAATCGAGATGATTTTCTTCACCGCCCACTTGTCGCCGTCGCGGTACCACGTCCAGATCGAAGACGACAGGTCTTTGAGAGTGATGACGCAGTTGACGAAGCCGTGCGGCTTGGTCGGATCGTGCGCCGGGCGCAATTCGAAAACCAGCTGGTGCTCTTCGCCAAAATCGATCGCTTGCAAGTGCTTGCGTTTGGTGAAATCCCAGAAATGCAAGCGGCGGCCGTATTTGCTGCCGAGCAGGATCTCAGGCACCAGTCCATTTTCGAATGTATCGGGCGTGCCCCACTCGCTGGTGACCATGGTATCGAAGCCAAGGTGCCACCATGCGTCATAGCCAAGCAGCTGCGGGCCGCGATCGACTTCCCAGCGGCCGAGCGGCTCAAAGGTCTCGTGATCCATGACAAAGACGCCGCCCGGCGCCTTGCCATCCTTGTTGCCGAGCGCGGCCACATAAATGCCGCCCGGGCCGCAGTGCACGGTGTGCGGCCGCGTGTAGCCCGTCTTCTCCGCGATCTCCTGCGGCTCGATGACCTTCACGATCTGCGGTTTGCGCGGATCGGGCTTGGTATCGAGAATATAAATGCGCGAGGAGCGTAAGCCGGGAACGACCAAATAACGCCGTTCGACATGCGGATGCGGCGCGTTCGGGCATAGACACGACGAGCAGGCGTTCCAGCCGAAATGATGGAATTCATCGCCGGCATGAGTCGCGGCGACCTTGCCGACAATGCGCGAATACGAAGCGGATTCTGGATCGACGTCGACCACAGCGATGCTGTCAGGCGATTTTCGGTCCGGGTCGAACGCTGCCACATAGGCGAGTTTTTCTGGAGGCGCTTTCGCCGCCAAACGCGGGGACGGATAGAAACTCGGATCAGGCTGCCACGGCGCCAAGGATTCCTCCCGTGTT
>JBPYFG010000257.1:0-7157 GCA_051986365.1 Xanthobacteraceae bacterium | reverse complement strand
GGCTTCAAATCCTTTGTCGAACCGACCGATTTTGCCATCGAACCCGGCCTGACCGGGGTCGTCGGCCCGAACGGCTGCGGCAAGTCGAACCTGGTAGAGGCCGTGCGCTGGGTCATGGGCGAGGCCTCCTACAAGGCCATGCGCGCCGCCGAGATGGATGACGTCATCTTCTCGGGCAATTCGGAGCGACCGTCGCGCAACCATGCCGAGGTTTCGGTGCTGGTCGACAATGCCGACCGCAAGGCGCCCGCCTCGTTCAATGAGTTCGAGACGCTGGAAGTCTCCCGCCGGATCATGCGCGAGCACGGCTCGACCTTCCGCGTCAATGGCCGCGAAGTGCGCGCCCGTGACGTCGCCATGCTGTTTGCCGACGCCTCGACCGGCTCGCGTTCACCGGCGCTCGTGCATCAGGGCCGGATCGGCGAGATCATTCAGGCCCGTCCGGATCAGCGCCGGCGCGTCCTCGAAGAGGCCGCGGGAATTTCCGGCCTGCATGCGCGCCGCCACGAGGCCGAACTGCGCCTCAAAGCCGCCGAGCAAAACCTGGCGCGGGTTGACGACGTCATCGGCCAGCTTGCCGGCCAGATGGCCGCGCTCAAGAGTCAGGCGCGCCAGGCGGTGCGCTACCGTAATATTTCCTCGCAAGTGCGGCGCACCGAGGCTCTATTGTTTCATTTGCGCTGGATTGGCGCCCGCAGCGAGGTCGAGGACACCCGGCGCGGCAAGGACGAGGCTGTCCGGGTCGTCGCGGCGCGCACGAGTGAGCACACCCAAGCGTCGACCCGGCAGGCGCAAACCGCTGCCGCCCTGCCCGCACTTCGCGAGGTCGAAGCCAAAGCCGCCGCCGCGCTGCAGCGGCTCATTATCGCGCGCGAAACCCTAGAACGCGAGGAGGCGCGCGCCAAGGAACGGATCGCCGAACTCGATCGCCGCATCGAGCAGTTCGCCGCCGACCTGGCGCGTGAGCGCGCGCTCGCCGCCGATGCCGAGGCCGCGCTCGGCCGGCTCGATGCCGAAGAGAAGAACCTTCGCGATGTGGCGCGCGAAACCGACACGCGGCTTGACGGCGCCAATGCCCAGGTCAGCGCGGCCGAATCGTCATTGGCGCAATCGGAAAAATCCTTCGCCGAACTCACTGGCGCGCTTGCCGACCTGACCGCGCGCCGCAATCAGCTCCAGGCCGCCTTGCGCGAGCACGAGCAGCGCGCCGGCAGGCTTGCCGCGGAGCTTGGTGAGATCGATGCCGGGCTCGCCGAGAACGGCACCGTTGCGCCCGATCTCTCGGCGCTGGTGAGCGGCGTGTCGGGGGCCCAGTCGGTGCTCGCCGAAGCCGAAGCAGCGGCGCAGGCCGCCGAAGCGGCGCACCGGCAGGCGCGAGAAGCCGTCGATGCCGCGCGCGGCCCCCTCACCGCAGCCGAGCGCACCGTGCAGCGGCTCGAAACCGAAGCCAAGACCATCCGCAAGCTTTTTGCGGTCGAGAACAAGAATCTGTGGCCACCGGTCATGGACGCGATCACGGTCGCCGAGAGCTATGAGAAGGCGCTCGGTGCGGCGCTTGGCGACGATCTTGACGCTCCGGTCGGTTCGTCTGCGCCGATGCACTGGGCCGGCGCCGCCGCCGAGGCGACCGATCCGGCCTTGCCGGCCGGCGCGGTGGCTTTGTCCGAATATGTCAAAGCGCCTGCCGAGCTCGCCCGCCGGCTTGCCCAGATCGGCGTGGTGAACCGCAATGACGGTGCAAAGCTCGCCAGGTTGCTCAAGCCGGGCCAGCGGCTGGTTTCGCCTGAAGGCGATCTGTGGCGGTGGGACGGTTTCGCGGCGGCCGCGCATGCGCCGACCGGCGCTGCGCGCCGTCTTGCCGAACGCGGCCGGCTGCAGGCGCTCGAGAGCGAACTTGCCGCGGCGCGCATCGACGTCGACGACAAGCGCGGTGCTCTTGAAACGGCCGAGGCGGCGCTCGCCGCCACTGCAAATGCGGAAAGCGAAGCCCGCGAGCACTGGCGGCAAGCCCAGCGCGCGGCGGATTCGGCCCGCGAAGCCCATACCGCCGCCGAACGCGAGATCGGCCGCAACGCCGCGCGCGTCTCCGCGCTGAAAGAGGCGAGCCAGCGCCTTGCCGCCGCGCGGGCCGAAACTCAGGCCGCGCGCGCCGAGGCCGAGCAGGCGCTGGCCGCGCTTGGCACCGCCGACCAGATCGAGCAAAAACTCGTCGCCGTGAACCAGGTGATCGCGCGCGAGCGCGCGACTTGCGCCGAAATTCGCGGCCAAGCGCAAGCGGTCGCGCGCGAAGCGCAGCTAGCCGAGCATCGGCTTGCGGCGATCGCCGACGAGCGGGGCGCCTGGAGCGAGCGGCGCGACAATGCAGCGGCGCAGATCGCCACGCTCGGTCAGCGCACCGACGAGGCAAATACTGAGCGGGCCGAGCTCGTCAGCGCGCCGCAGAAATTTGCCGCCCAGCGGCAGGGTCTGATCGGCGAGATCGAAACCGCCACGCTGACTCGGCGCGCCGCCGCGGACCGTCTGGCCGAAGCCGAGAGCGAGCTTGGTGAAGCCGACAAGGCCGCGCGCGCGGCGCTCGAGGCAGTCGGCGAGGCACGCGCCGAAGCGGCGCGCGGCGAGGAACGCCACGAAGCGGCGCGGCGCCGGCTCGCCGATATCGATCATGAGATCCATGAAATCTTGCAAGTCGAGCCTGCGGCCGTGGCCGAGGTCGCCGAGATCAAACCCGAGGCACAATTGCCCTCAATCGCCGAGGTCGAAGGCAAGATCGAGCGCATCAAGCAGGAGCGCGAACGGCTCGGCTCCGTGAATCTTCTCGCCGAGCAGGAGTTGCGCGAGGTCGAAGGACAGCACGGCAAGCTTATTGCCGAGCGCGATGACTTGATCGAGGCAATCCGCCGTCTGCGCCAAGGTATCCACAATCTCAATCATGAAGCGCGCGAGCGGCTGTTGGCGTCGTTCCAGATCGTCAACGACAATTTCAAAAAGCTGTTCGCCAAATTGTTTGGTGGCGGCAATGCCGAATTGCAGCTCATCGAGCACGACGATCCGCTCGAAGCCGGCCTGGAAATCATGGCGAAGCCGCCGGGTAAGAAACCGGCCACGCTGTCGCTTCTATCCGGCGGCGAACAGGCGCTCACCGCGCTCGCTTTAATTTTTGCGGTGTTCCTGACCAATCCGGCGCCGATCTGCATCCTTGACGAGGTCGATGCCCCGCTCGACGACTACAACGTCGAGCGCTTCTGCGATCTGCTCGACGAAATGACGCGCTCGACCGATACGCGCTTCGTCATTATCACGCACAATCCGATCACCATGGCGCGCATGAACCGCCTCTACGGCGTCACCATGGCCGAGCGCGGGGTGTCGCAGCTCGTCTCGGTCGATCTCGCCGGCGCGGTGAAGCTGCGCGAAGCGAGCTAGTCGTTTCCGCACAAGCAAACATTCCGGAAGGTTGTCTTACTCGCCCGGACTGATTAGCTGTTGCGTTGCGCCAAGATTCTTGGCGCGGCGTTGCCGCGTTGGGCCAAACAACACGGCGGCGAGCGATACTGCAAAAAAAGCCCCGACCAATTGCGCCATGATGAAAGCCGGGACGTGATTGATGGCGATCCCCGCAAAGGTCGTGGTGAACCCTCGCGCAAGAGTAACTGCAGGATTCGCAAAAGAGGTCGAGGAGGTGAACCAGTACGCGGCCGTAATCACAAGACCGACAAGCCACGGAATGGCTTGGGCGGCATAGCGGAGACCGCCAAGAATGGTCAGCACCAAGGCGAAGGTCGCGACCATCTCGGCGAGCCATTGCGAGGGACCGCTTCGAGCCGTCGTTCCAATCATGAGTGGCGGAAGGTCAAACATCAGATGAGCAATGATTGTTCCCGCTACCCCGCCAGCACATTGCACAACAATGTACGGCACAACCTCACGCCACGGAAAATCACCGCGTGCGGCGGATACAAGTGTCACTGCCGGATTGAAGTGCGCCCCTGAGATTGGTCCGAGTATGGTGATAATCACGACCAGGATCGCACCCGTCGGTAAGGTGTTGCCGAGCAGCGCAATTGCTTGATTACCGCCGGCGAGGCGCTGGGCCATGATCCCCGAACCGACCACGGTCGCAACGAGGATCGCCGTGCCAAGCGCTTCGGCCAAAAGACGGCGTGACAGCGAATTGATCTCTTCGTTCATCAAGCCGCCGACGCGGGTTTCTCAGTCGCACCCTTTGCTTTCCCGATCGCGTCGAGTTGCTTTTGCAACGTCAGTTGATCGAGCGACTTGAGCGGCAGGCTGACGAAGATGTTGATGCGATTGGTGAGCATGCGCAGTGCGTCGGCGAACGCATACCGTACTTCTGCGTCGTTGCCGGTGGCCTCTGCCGGATTGGGCACGCCCCAATGCGCGGTCATTGGCTGTCCGGGCCAAACGGGGCACGGTTCTTTGGCGGCATTGTCACAAACTGTGAAAACGAAATCGAGCTTTGGCGTGTCCGGACCTGAAAACTCCTTCCAGCTTTTAGACCGCAAGCTTGAGGCGTCGTAATGCAGCTTTTTCAGTAAATCGATGGCATAAGGATGAATTTGGCCCTTTGGCTGGCTGCCCGCCGAAAAGGCGCGGAACTTGCCCATGCCGGCGCGATTGAGAATCGCCTCGGCCATAATTGAACGAGCGGAATTACCGGTGCAAAGAAACAACACGTTGTACGGTTCTCTATCGGTATCGTCACGCATCTCGCTTCCTCCGAAACATACACTGTGGGTCTGACCGATCGTCGTCTATTGGCGCGCCGCTGATGTGACCGCTCGCGATGCTTCTGGCGCACAGCATGACTTGGTGTTGTTGATCGTCTTGTCGATCGTCTTGGCGATCCGCGCCTCGCGCTCGCCGCTACCGTCGCCATAATCGGTGGTCTCGCCAAAGGTCAGAAAAGTTTCCCACGCAATGCCGGCCGGATCGTCGATCCAGGATTTCTCCGACCTGGCATAACAACAATTGGTTTGTCCCTGCTCGATGACTTGACCGCCCGCCTGCTGCAGCCGGGTATAAACTTCGCTGAGCTCGTCCTTGTTCTCGACCTGGATGCCGAGATGATCGAGACCGGACGCGCGGCCGCGCGCCGAAATGGCGAAATTCACGCGCGGATCATCTAGCATCCATTTCGCGTAGTCCGGCTTCACAACGGACGGTTCGGCCGCGAACAACGCCGAATAGAAATTGATCGAAGCGGTCAGATTCTCGACGGCGATGTGGACATGCAGCCGTTTCATGGTTTCACCTCTAGACCGCCGGCGACCGCGGCCATGCGACGCGAAAGCAGATCGAACAGTGCTCGAACAAATAGAGTCTCATGACACCGGCTCAGCCGTTTCCACCCGATGCGTCTTGCGGGCTTTACGCGGCGGGTTTTCTTTTTTCGCGGGAAGGCATTGCTCGGGACGGCCACGACAGCAATTTTCGGTGAGATAAGCGATCAGCGCGTTCATGGTCTCGTAGCGCGCCGCGTAGATCATCGAGCGGCCCTCACGCCGCACCGTCACCAGCCCGGCGTCGCGCAGCCGATCGAAATGAAAGGTCAGCGTGTTCGGGGCGAGGTCGAGCGCTTCGGCAACAGCGCCGGCGGGCATGCCGTCGCGGCCGGCTTCGACCAGAAGACGGAATATATCGAGGCGGTTATCCTGCGCGAGCCCGGCTAGGGCCGCCAGTGCGTCGGACTTTCTCATATTTCAATACATATTGAAATATTATCCGACCGTCAAGAGATATTTCAATAAGTACTGAAATAAAATTTGAATCGCTCGACGAGCAGACGCGTGAAGCGGACAGTAACGGGTGAAATTTGCCGACCGTCCGCGCGGCGCAATTTCACTTGAGTTAGTAACTGTTTAAATCGCAGTATTTGGTCGTGACCGCCATGACGCGCCAATACCGTCGCATGACGCTTGATGACGATGAGCCGAACTGAAAGCGCTTTTTTGCGGCGTAATCGGCGAGCCGTCATCATTGGCGGCTCCATGTCTGGCCTGTTTAGCGCGGCATTTCTGCGCCAAATCGGCTGGGACGTGGACGTTTACGAGCGTTCGAAAGTTGAGCTCGTCGGGCGCGGCGCTGGCATTACCGGCCATCCGGAACTGTTCGACGCTCTCGAAGCAAGCGGCGCCGGCACCGCGCGGCTTGGCATCGAGGTCCGGAAACGTATCGCCATCGACCGCGAGGGTCGGATTACCGATGAGCGGCCACTTCGACAAATTCTGACATCATGGGACCGCTTGCAGCGGCTGCTGCGCGCCACGATAGATCCGGCGCATTATCACCTCGGCTGGAATTTCCAGCGTGTCGACCAGGATGAGCATGGCGTGCGTGTCCGTTTTTCCGGCGGCCGCACGGAGCATGCCGATGTCCTGGTCGGCGGCGACGGCGTCCGCTCCAGCGTTCGTGCGCAATTGGCGCCGGATGTGCAGCCGATTTATGCCGGCTATTACATCTGGCGAGGGGCGCCCAACGAAGCCGACCTCGCCGCCGAGACGCTGCGTACGATCTATCCCCTATTCACCTTCTATCTGCCGACGCAGCAGCAGGTGATCACCTACCCGATCGCCGGCTTCGATGACGATCTCACGCCAGGCAGGCGCCGCTTCAATTTTATCTGGTACCGCGTCGCCGATGCGGCGCGTCTGCGCGAGATGAACGTCGATACGAACGGTGTGCAGCACGAATATTCAGTGCCGCCGCCGCTGATCCGCAAGGACTTGATCGCGGACATGTATAGGGACGCGCGTGACGGTTTACCGTCGCCGCTCCTCGATGCGGTAATGAAGATCAAACAACCCTTTATCACACCGATCTACGATTTTACCTCACCTGCAATCGTGTTTGGCCGGGCGGCGATGGTCGGCGATGCGGCTGCCAATGCACGACCGCATATGGGGTTTGGCATGGCAAAAGCAGCGACAGACGCGCAGGCGCTGGCAAAACACCTCGACGCACACGACGACATCGATACCGCGCTGCGCGCCTACAACGCCGAACGGCAACTGATCGGCAACACGATTGTGCTGCACGGCCGCAAGCTCGGTTGCCATCTCGGCGTCAATCTTAAGACCGAAGAGGAGCGGCGCATGCATGAGCTACTGCAAAACGATGGAGCTATGCTCGATTGGATC
>JBPYFG010000256.1:0-2731 GCA_051986365.1 Xanthobacteraceae bacterium | reverse complement strand
GGGGAAGGCAAAGTTTCCACCAGCGACCTGCGCTCGACGACGTGGGAAGGGGCCGACGCCAAGAGCTTTAAATTCACCTCGCAAAATTTTGTCGACGAGAACCTGATCGACTCGGTGGACGGCCGCGCCGAACGCGAGCCCACCAAGACCGCAGTGGCTTTGGAAAAGCCGCGGCAAAAAAATCTCAGCCTTGCTCCCGGCGTCGTATTCCCGACCGAGCACATGGTGCGCGTGATCAAGGCGGCGCGCGCCGGTCAGGCCGTTCTGAGCTTTCCGGTCTATGACGGTTCGGAAACCGGAGACAAAGTCTTCGATACGCTCACCGTCATCGGTCATGAGATCAAACCCGACGAACGCAATCACGACGACGCGGCGACCGCTGAACCGAAGCTTGCTGCGGTGCCGCGCTGGCCCGTCACCGTCAGCTATTTCGAGCGTGGCAAGACGGACAACGATACCGAGCAGACGCCGGCTTACGCCATCAGCTTCGAGCTCTATGCCAACGGCATTTCGCGTGCGCTTGCGCTCGATTACAACAACTTCGTCATCAACGGAAAGCTCGCGTCGCTGGATATCAAGGACGCGGCGCCCTGCCGCTAACCTGTTTCTCGAACCTATTTCTCGGAGGGTTCAAAGCCCAAGCCGCGGACCAGGACCGCATCGCCAAAGCGCGCGCGCAAATCGTCAACGGCGTATTCGGCCAGCGCCGCGCGGCCATCTACAAGATCGGCGGGATCGGCCGCGGCGGCTGAGTCAATCGCATTTACCCCGACGCCAAGCAGGCGAAATCGCGTGCCATCGGTTTCGTGCTCCAAAAGGGCGCGTGCAGCGGCAAAGATGCGCCCGGCAAGCTGAGTGAGCGTTTCAAGCGAGCGTGCACGCGTACGAATTTTGAAATCCGCCGTTTTCAGTTTCAGCGTCACCGTGGCGCCGGCCAGTTCCTTCTGTTTCAGCCGCGCCGAAACTTCCTCCGCCAAGCTCCACAAAATGCGCTCCAATGTCCGGAAATCGGCGATGTCGCTCTCGAATGTGGTTTCCGCGGATACGCTCTTGGTTTCCCGTGCTGCATCGACCTTGCGCTCATCGATGCCGCGGGACAGCCGGGACAGGCGCCGTCCTTCCTGGCCGTAGCGCCGCATCAGTTCGACTTCTCCGGCCTGCTGTAGGTCCGCAATGCGATGAAAGCCGTCGCGCGCATAACGCGCGGTGCTGACCGCACCGACGCCGAAAATAAAGCTCACCGGCTTGGGTGCGAGAAAGGCCGGCGCATCCTCGGCGCTGAGCACGGCGAAGCCGCGCGGTTTGTCGAGATCGGACGCGACCTTGGCCAGAAATTTATTGCAGGACAGTCCAATCGAAACCGTGATGTGAAGCTTGTTCTCCACTTCGGCGGCAAAACACGCGAGCGCCTTGGCCGGTGACATCGCGTGCAGGCGCGCGGTGCCGGAAAGATCGAGAAACGCCTCATCGATCGAGAGCGGCTCGACTGCGGGCGTGAGCGCCAGCATCATTTGACGGACTTCCCGTCCGACTTTGGCGTATTTTTCCATATTGGGGCGGACGACCTTGGCGTGCGGACACAACCGCAGCGCTTGAAACATCGGCATCGCGGAGCGCACGCCATAGATGCGGGCGACGTAGCAAGCGGCCGCCACGACGCCGCGCTTGCCGCCGCCGACGATCACCGGCTCGGCCGCGAGGCTCGGATCGTCCCGCTTCTCAACCGTGGCGTAGAACGCATCACAGTCGATATGCGCGACGGAGAGCGTCTCGAGCTCTTGATGGCGCGCGAGGCGCGGCGAGCCGCAAGCGTTGCAGCGCGCCTCCCTCGGCGCCGCGTCAGTAAGACAGTCGCGGCAGAAACTGCTCACGGCGGCCCCTTACGGCAAATCGCGGTCCCATACTTTGCCAAGTGCTTGGCGGGCGCGGGCCACTTCGGCGGGATCGATGCCCGCGTTGTCGGCAAATGCGATCAGGAGATTCTCGTCGGCCAGAATATGCTCGAGCACGCCGGCGAGGAAGTTGGGCTCACGGGCGGCGTCGCGGATCGATTGCACCGCGACGCCGGTCGACGCGCCAAAGCCGCTCAGCCGGCTGTCGTCCTCGGCGATGAAGGCAAGCGCCTGAACCGCCAGCATTTCGGCCGTTTGTCGCGAATAATATGGCGGCCGCTTTTGCATAGTCATATTCGCGCATGGGTTTTATTTGCGTTTCCGCAAGTTACGCTGATTCCGTGATTTACCATTGGCTTGTCGTCTCTAAGTCATAATGGCTGTCTGGTAGTTTCCTTGACCAGAGCCATAAAGGGAAAGGGCCTCGACGGAACGTCGAGGCCCCCCCAGGCCTAGCGTGTCATGACAATAGTTCCGCTGGGCGTGAAAGTAAGATAGGCCTTGATGTCCTAAAGTTCCCTGACCAAACGCAATAAGCTGAAAGAGAGCCTCGGCCGGGGGTTACCTCGACCGAGGCCCCAGCATGACTGGGCGAGGGGTAACCGGGACGCCCAGGCTGCCATCAAGTCAAACCGAGAATTTACCTGCCCGTTCCTGCGGAGCGACATGATTTCTTGCTCAACCCAATTTGGTTCAGCGGACATTCATTTAGGTGAGCTTCTGATTGGTCGATCCACTGGTCGGTAGCACGATGGGTGCGAATGTCAGTGGAGAGCGAGTTGCCCACATAAAATTTCACCGCAAAACTAGGGAGGAAAGAAACATGCTGAAGACTTTCG